>JANYJX010000021.1 GCA_025358355.1 Actinomycetes bacterium
CGTCGACGATGCCGTGACGGCCGGCCGCGTTCCGCAGATCGACGACAAGGTGGGCGTCGGCGACGAGCTGGGGGTAGTCGATGCTCGTGTGGGCCGTGGCGATCACGACCGCGTCGTAGGCGCCCGGATCGAGCGGCTGTGAGACGAGCTCGGTGCCGTGCTCGACGAACGAGGGGACGTGCGGGTCGTGGTAGGAGACGTCAACTCCCGCGTTCTGCAGCAGATCGATCAGCTTCACAGCGGGCGATTCGCGCATGTCGGAGATATCGGCCTTGTAGGCAACCCCGAGCACGAGGATCCGCGAGCCCTTGAGTGACTTGCCCGCGCCGTGATTGAGCGCCTGCGAGACACGCGAGCGGCAGTAGTAGGGCATGTTCTGGTTGACCTCGCCCGCGAGCTCGATGAACCTTGTCGAGAAGTCGAACTCGCGTGCCTTCCAGGTCAGGTAGAACGGGTCGATCGGGATGCAATGGCCGCCGAGGCCGGGTCCCGGCTCGAAGCGCATGAAGCCGAACGGTTTCGTCGCAGCGGCGTCGACGACCTCCCAGATGTCGATTCCCATCCGATCACAGAGCTGCGCGAGCTCGTTGACGAGCGCGATGTTGACCGAGCGGAAGATGTTCTCGAGCAGCTTTGTGAGCTCGGCGGCCTCCGGTGTAGAGACACGGTGGATGCTGTCGATCGCAGTGCCGTACAGGGCCGCGGCTGCTTCGGTGGAGGCCTCGTTGATGCCACCAACGATTTTGGGCACGGTCTTCGTCGTGTGATCGGTTCGGCCTGGATCGACGCGTTCCGGCGAGAAGGCGAGATGGAAGTCGACGCCCGCGATCAGGCCCGAGCCGCGCTCGAGGATCGGCAGCACTTCGTCACGGGTCGTGCCGGGGTACGTGGTCGACTCGAGCACGACAAGGTGGCCCGGACGCAGACGGGTCGCAATCTGCTCGGTCGCTGACAGCACGATCGAGAGATCAGGCTCCCGCTGTTTCGAGAGCGGCGTCGGTAGGGCGATCAGGATCGCATCGGCGTCGCGCAACTCGTCGTAGTTCGTCGTCGCGCGCAAGCCGCGCTCCTCGACAAGCTGTTTCAGCTTCGAGCTCGGGACGTCCTCGATGTAGCTCTCGCCGCGGTTCAGCTGCGCGACACGCTCGACACTGACATCGACGAGCAGGACGGTTCGTCCTGCGTCGGCGAAGACCTGGGCGAGGGGCACGCCGACGTAGCCCGCGCCGATGATTGCGACATCACGATGCACAGCGCGCCATCGTACCGCTGAGGACGGTCGCGATCCGTTCCGAAGCATGGCCGTCGCCGTAGAGAACCGGGCGCTCGGCCGGCATCTTTGCCTAGGCGATGGCAGTCGCGATGCGCTCGGGATCGTCGTCGACGAGCACATTTGCCCCGATGTTGACGGTGTCGACCCACTCCGTCGAGGGCCGCATCGTGACGCAGGGCACCCCGTACCAGTACGCCTCTTTCTGGAGACCTCCCGAGTCGGTCGCGATCACGGCCGCCTGCGAAGCGAGGGCCGAGAAGTCGAGGTAGCCGAGGGGTTCGATCATCGTGATCGACGGCGGCAGCGCAATCTTGTGCACGGCGAGCACGCCGCGGGTACGCGGGTGCGCCGGGAGGACGATCGGGAGCGGTGAGTCCCCGAGACCCGCGACGATCCGGCGTAGCCGGCTGGGCTGTACGTTGGCCTCGCGGTGCACCGTCGCGAGGACGTACGCGTCAGGCACGAGCGCGAGGGCGACGAGAATGAGGGAGCGCTCACGGGCGAGCGGTGCAAACCGCGCGGCGGCGTCGGCCATCACGTCGCCGACGACGTGGATTTCGCCAGCGACGCCCTCGTTCCGCAGGATTGTGCCGGAGCGCTCGTCGGGAGCGAACAGGTATGCGGAGAGGGCATCGACTTCGATCCGGTTGCGCTCTTCGGGCATCGCCAGATCGCCACTGCGCAGTCCGGCCTCGACGTGGACGACAGGACGACCCCCACCCGCGCGTGCCCCTGCCAGCGTCGAGTTGGTGTCCCCGTAAACGAGTACCGCGTCGGCCATCTGGTCGGCGAGCGTCCTTCGCAGTGCCGCTTCGATCATCGAGACGTCGGAGGTGCGAAGATCAAGCATCACGGCCGGTTGCTGAAGCCCGAGCTCGTCGAAGAAGACGGCAGACAGCGCTGGATCCCAGTGCTGGCCCGTGTGCACCACGATCTCCTCGATCCCCGCTGCGCGGAGCGCCACCGAGAGCGGCGCCGACTTGATGAACTGGGGCCGGTTCCCGACGACGGTCAGCAGCTTCACGGGCGTCGTCTCGAGCGTATCGGGCTGCGGTTGCTCACACCGTGAGCGTAGCCCGCGGCGATCTCGGCCCCGAGACCGGTGACGATCTCGACGAATGCCCTCGCCGCCGGGGTCGGCGTGCGGTCGGCGTGCCAGGCAATCGTGATCAGGCGAGGGGGGATACCCGCCACCTCGAGGACGGCGACATCCGGGCTCGCGTCCACGCCGAGGAGCGGCACGACGGCATAGCCGATCCCGGCGCCGACGAGTCCCTGCACGATGCCGCCCTCGTCCGAGCGGAAGACGATCTCCGGCTTGAGCCCCCGCGAACGCAGGAAAGCCTCCGCGCCGTCGGTCGCCCGCCGGTACCCGATCAGCGGCAGACCGGCGATCTCCCTGGGCCGGATCGGGCGCGAGCTCTGCGCGTACTCCGAGCTCGCGGGGGCAAGCAGCACATAGGGGTCGGAGAGGACGTCGATGCGCTCGAAGGTGGGGTCGTCGTTTCCGAGCACGAACGCCAGGTCGAGATCACCACGTTCGAGCAGCCCGAGTAACTCCTCGTCGTAGGAGGCCTCGGTGAGGCGCACCTCGACGTCCGGCCAGCGCTCCACGTAGCGGCGCATCGCTCCCGGCAGGAGCCGGACGCCGGCGCTCTGGAAGATGCCGACGCGAAGTGTTCCTGCCTCGCCCTCGGCCAGCGCGTGAAGGTCGGCCTCGGCGGCGCGCATCGCGGCTGAAGCGCGCCGCGCGTGGCGGAGCAGTCGCTGCCCCGCCTCGGTCGGCGTCACCGGCCGCCGGCCGCCGGGCCGATCGAGCAGCTGAAGGCCCGCGGCGCGCTCGAGCGTTGCGATCTGCTGGCTGATCGCGGACTGCGAGTAGCCGAGCTCGACCCCGGCGCTCCTGAACGATCCCTTCAGAACGACTGCCTCGAGCGCTGCCAGATGGCGGATTTCGACTCCGGCCAAGCGACCATGTTTTGTGATCGTTCTGTCCATATATTCGTATTTTACGAATCGCTCGGCGGTGACGATGCTGTGAGCATGAAACGCTTCGACCTCGAGCTTCGTGTCCTGCTCGCTTTCGCGTTCGTGAACGGGATCGCGGAATCGTCGCTCGTGCCGCTGCTGCCCTCGATCAGGACAGACCTTGGTCTTTCCCCGGTCGAGACCGGGATGCTGCTCGCGACGACGACGCTGGCGATGCTGGTCGCTGCGATGCCAGTGAGCTTCGCGGCGAACCGGTTCGGCACCAGGAGGCTTCTGCTGCTCGCGGCAACGTTGATGCCGGTGGCGCTCGTCGGGCAGGCTCTGGCCGGCGGCCTGCCGGAG
>JANYJX010000023.1 GCA_025358355.1 Actinomycetes bacterium
TCGTGAAGCGGGACACGAGCACCAAACGAGTATCCGGGCAGACTGTTAGCAGCGCATCAGACTTTCGTAAAGACGCGACCTGCCAGGCGAGCCGCTCGAAGACATTTAGCGCGGCGTCGATGATCTTCTCGGTGAACCAGCGGAAGTCCACTTCGGGGATGGTCGTTGCGGCATGAACAGCTCCGCTGGGAGTACCTTTGACGGACAGTTCGGCGACTTCTCTCAGGCGCTAGAGCGTTCGCCCGTCTAGCCAGCGGCGAAGAAGCCAGCAGGCTGCCGCTGATCGTGCCCTCGAGGGGCCGTCCGACTTGAGGCGGTCTCTGTTCTACGCGAGGACTGTCGCGATCACGAGCCCGGCCGCGACGCTGACTGCGAGAACTCCGACGATCATCGCAATCTGCCCACGATGCTCATAGAGCTTCCACGCTAGGCGCGACCGGAGGAACCGCTGAAGGCACGGCTCGCGACGACGGTCGGGAAGCACGAGATGCGAGGTGCTCAGTGTTGTCCTTGGCGCCACCGACGGCCCGGATCCCCCCGGAGGTCGCAAGAGTGGCAGAGCCTCGATTCGTAGGGTCGGCTGCGGAGACGGCTGCGGCTGCTGGTGCCGGGGGGAGGTCATTGCTTGTTCGCTCATTGTCTTTCTCAGAGTACTTCCGGTAGACGGGTTGTCTAGATCTGGACCAAAGAAGAGAGGCGCGGTCTCCCGCGCCCCTCAGGTACTTCCGTCTTGCCGCGGTGCCTAGGTGCAGGCGACGGTCGAGACGGTGCCGCCCGGGCCGATGAAGCCGGCGCTCTTGGTGCTGACCGTGGCCTTCAGACAGTAGGTGCTCGCTGTGACCGTTCCGACCGCGACGGTGCTGGAGAGGCCAGAGTCGATCGCCTTCAGCGCTGCGACGGTCATGCCGGTGTAGTAGCCGTTGTCCGAGTAGTAGGCCTCGGCGGAGGGGACGGCGGCCCGCACGTTCGACTGGGCGGCGCGCTGGTTGGCGCGATCCTTGAAGCCGAGATACGACGGGACGGCGATCGCCAGCAGGATGCCGATGATCACGAGGACGACGAGAAGCTCGATCAGGGTGAAACCACCCTCATCAGCTGCCAGCCGCTTACGCAGCTTCGAAACAAGATCCATTCCGTGCTCCTTCCGAACAGGGGGGAGAGGTCGAGCGTCTTGCTGGATATCGTCGACCCGCCGAATCCATGACAGCCCCGAACGGGTGATCTTCCGGGGATTCAGTCACCCACGATGAGTGACTCGTAAACCGTCGCAAGAGCCATCGAGCGACCGGACGGCGTCCCTCGAAGCGCGCGTTTCCGGCCACGTGGCGCTTTGGGGGTCAACCTCGGAGCAGGTGATGCCGATGTCCCCCACCGTGAGGGACAACCTCGACGATCGCCTTCTCGGCCACTTCGAGCGGAGCTGGGAGCGACAAGACGAAGCGCGCCGCGTCCTGCCGCCGAACTGGCTTGCCGACGAGCGTCCTGCCGCCCAGCAGCTGAACGAGTTATTCCTCGATCTGCTCTCGGGCGCACGCGATCGCGTCGCCGACGAGCGGGCCGCACTTGCGCAGCGTTTGTCGGTCGCCGACCTCCGCGACTAGCTCGCTCCGGCGACCGCGGTAGAGTCCTTTCGCTTTGCGATGGAATCGTCTCTCGGCCCTAGCGTCGGCATTGGCGGTGGCGGTGGCTGCGGTCGCTTTCGTCGCAGGACGCTCTGATGCTTCGCCGGCAGGCCCCGCACCGAGCGTCGCGATCTTCTTCTACCCGTGGTGGGGGACACCCGCCCGCGACGGCGCTTACGAACACTGGTCGCAGAGCGGCGCTCTGCCGCCGGCGTCGATCGCATCGAACTTCTACCCTGCGCGCGGGGTGTACTCGTCCACCGACGCTGACGTTCTTCGCTCACAGATGGCGGACATCGCTGGCGCGAAGATCGACACAGTCATCGTCTCCTGGTGGGGCGCCGGCTCGGTCGAGGATGCCCGGTTGCCTGCGGTGATCGCCGCCGCGCGCGCCGCCGGGCTGCGGGTCGCGATTCACATCGAGACCTATCCCGCGCGAACTCCTGCCTCAGTGGCTGCGGACGTCGGCCGGCTGCGTGGGCTTGGGATCACGGACTTCTATGTCTACGACTCGACGATCACGCCTGACGCCGGCTGGGCGGCGATGAACAAGCCGCTTGCGGGAGTGCGACTCTTCGCCGACACAGCTCTGCCCGGGAAAGCGGTCGCGGGCGGTTTCGCCGGGCTGTACACCTACGACGTCTACACCTACACGGGCACGTCGTTCCCGCGCGTCTGCGGGTCGGCGCGCCGGTTTGGCATCGCGTGCGCGCCGTCGGTCGGGCCCGGGTACGACGCGCGACGCGCGACCGGGTTGACGAATGTGCGATCGCGGCGCAACGGCACGACGTACGACGCGATGTGGCGCGAGGCGATCAAGGCGCGCGTGCCGATCGTCACGGTCACGAGCTACAACGAATGGCACGAGGGCACCCAAATCGAGCCAGCCCTCGCTGGCCGGTCGGGCTACGACTCATACGACGGCGCCTGGGGTCTCCACGGGAAACCGGCGCAACGCGCCTACCTCGACCGGACCGCGTACTGGATCGACCGCTACCGCAAGCGCGTTGCCGGCTAGTACAGGGCGGCGGCGAGTTGCCGGCGGTAGCTCACAACGAGCGGATCTTCGGGGCCGAGCCGCTCGAATAGCGCGACCGCGAGATCCCTCAGCCGCTCGCGATCGTCCGGGTTCGCTTCGCCGATCAGCGACACGATTGCTGCCAGCGCTGCGTCCGTGTCGTCGCGCTCGAGCGCAGCCAGAACACCGGGGAACGCGCGATCGGCACGCAAGCCGTCGATCAGGCCGTCCGCCCGTGGTGGCGCGAGCAGGTCGTCGATGAACGCGGAGACCGCGGTGGGGGAGCGCGCGCCGACGAACTCGGCGACAACGCGGCCGTCGCGAAACGCCTTCACCGCGGGAATGCCTGAGATTCCGAACTGCTGCGACACCTCGCGGTTCGCGTCGACGTCGATCTTGGCGAGCTCGACCGCGCCGCCTCGTTCCGCGATCTCCTTTTCGAGTACCGGTCCGAGCGTGCGACACGGGCCACACCATTCCGCCCAGAAGTCGACGACGACCGGAACCGTCGCCGAGCGCTCGATGACCTCCGACTCGAAAGTTGCGTCCGTGACGTCCATCGCGTCCACGATACCGGCGCGCCTGGGAACTGCCGCGTGCGTAGTTCTCCGAAGCGGTCGGCCGGGCTTCTGCCGTCGCTACGCGTGGCCGCGCGCGCGAAAGTTGATGCATGGCAGCGAGAATCGTGATCCTGGGCGCGGGAACCGGTGGAACGCTTGTCGCAAACCGGCTCGCGCGCAGGTTGGGAGATCGCGTCGAGATCGTCCTCGTCGACCAGGACGACCGTCACGTCTACCAGCCGGGACTGCTCTTCGTCCCATTCGGGCTGGCAAGCTAGCGGGAGATCGTGCGCCCGCGGCATGAGCAACTGATTCCCGGGATCGAGTTTCGGCTTGCGGCTGTCGATCGCGTGGCACTGGACGACGAGATCGTCCACCTCGACGGCGGAACCGAGCTGCCGTATGACGTTCTCGTCGTCGCTTCAGGCGCCCGCCTTCAGCCGGAGGAGACCGAGGGTCTGACCGGCGCCGGCTGGCTCGAGCGCATCTTCACGTTCTACGACCTCGAAGGCGCGACGGCCCTCCACGACGCGCTCGAGCAATTCGACGGTGGCCGCCTCGTCGTCAATCTCGTCGACATGCCGATCAAGTGCCCTGTCGCACCACTCGAGTTCGCCTTCCTCGCCGACTGGTACTTCCACGACCGGGGTATCCGGGATCGAGTCGATTTGACCTACGTGACGCCGCTCGACGGCGCGTTCACCAAGCCGATCGCGTCTCAGCATCTAGGCGTGCTGCTCGCCGAGAAGCGGATCGAGCTCGTCACGGAGTTCAACACGGGAGAGGTCGACGGCGCAGGCGGCAAGCTCATCTCGTACGACGGCCGTGAAGTGCCATTCGACCTGCTGGTCACGGCGCCGCTGCATTCGGGCGCCGCATATGTCGGCAGATCGGCGGGCCTCGGCGACACATTCGACTTCGTGCCGACCGACTCGCGCACACTTCAATCGCTTGCGCGACCGAACGTCTTCGCGATCGGCGACGCCACGAGCATCCCAATCTCGAAGGCCGGCTCGGTCAGCACTTCGAGGGAGAAGTGCTGACCGAGAACATCTGCCGCTTCCTCGAGGGCGAGCCGCTCGACGCGTCCTACGACGGCCACGCGAACTGCTTCATCGAGACGGGATTCCACAAGGCGCTGCTGATCGACTTCAACTACGACACCGAACCGCTACCCGGCCGTTTCCCGACCTCTGCGGGGCCCTTGCCGCTGCTGCGAGAATCCCGTCTCAACCATTTCGGCAAGCTGATGTTCCAATGGCTCTACTGGCACGTGCTCCTTCCCGGCCGCAGCATCCCCGGCATCTCCGCGGATCTGACACTGAAAGGGAAGGAAACGGCCGGAGCTGCACACGCTGCCCAAGCTGTTCAGGGGAAGGAAGGCGCACCATGACCGCACCGGAGATGACCACGTTGCCACCCGAGACCGACGTCGAGGGCTTCCTGCTCGACCCGCAGCAGTGGAACGAGCGGATCGCGGCCGACATCGCGCACGTGAACGGCATCGACGCGCTCACCGACCGGCATTGGCTGGTCGTCCGCTTCATGCGCGACACGTTCCTGCGCACGGGCGCCGCGCCATCGATTCGCGCGCTCGGCAAGGAATCGGGCGTTCCCGTCAAGGAGCTCTACGAGCTGTTCCCGAAAGGGCCTGCCAAGCTGGCCGCCAAGATCGGCGGCATCCCCAAACCGCGCGGCTGCATCTAGACAATGGAGGGCACCATGACCGCAACACTGCACGAGCTCACGCCGCGTGTTGACGCCGCGCCGGAGCCGATCACGAAGGTTTGCATCGTGATCTCCAAGGGTTCGCTCGAAGGCATCTACCCGGGGCTGATCATGGCTAACGGAGCACGCATGGAGGGCATCGAGGCCGACGTGTTCTTCACGTTCTTCGGCCTCGACGCGATCCGCAAGGGCCGCAACACGAAGATCAAGGTCGCGACAGTCGGCAACCCTGGCATGCACATGCCGACGTTTCTTGGCTCGATTCCCGGCATGTCGGCGCTCGCGACGAAGATGATGTCGCGCCAGATGGAGAAGCTCGACATCCCGCCAGTCGCGGAGTTCGTCGAGCTGATCTCGGATTCTGGCGGCAAGCTCTACGGCTGTAAGGCGACCGTCGAGATGTTCGGGCTGTCGCTGGATGACTTCGTGCCGCAGGTCGATGAGATCATCACCGTCGGCGAGTTCTACGAGAAGTCGGCCGGCGCGCAGATCATCTTCACGTAACGCTCACGACGACGTCCGCGCCGCAGCCGGCGATGAGCGCGGCGCGGACGTGCTCCGGCTCAACCCCTGCGAGCGACGGATGACCAAGGTCGATCTCGATCGACGGCCACGTCTCGATGCCAAGCGCACGCGCCCCGGAGGTCGAGCCGATCTCGTAGAGCGCATCCGTCGAGAAAACGCCGCGCTTGCCGGTTTGGCGCCGGGCGATGCCTTCGAGCTCGCGCAGTTCCTCGAGTGGGTCGATGCGGACGTTCGAGTCGGAGCCGATGGACAGCGCGATGCCTCGATGCAGGACCCGCTCGGCCGGCAGGAACCCGTCTCCGAGGTCGGCCTCGGTCGTCAGGCACGCGCAAATCGCGGATCCGTGCTCGGCCAGCAGATCGAGCTCCGCTCCGTCGGCGTGCGTCCCGTGGATGACAGTTGTCCGCTCGGTGAGGCAGCCGGTGCGGGCGAGCAGCTCGATGGGTCGCCAGCCGTGCTCGGCCCGACATTCTTCGATCTCGCGCGGCTGCTCGTCGGCGTGCACGTGCAACGGCAAGCCTTCGGCGGCGGCGTAGCGACCGATCTCGACGAGCCAGTCGGCCGGGCAGGCGCGCACGGAGTGGGGGGCGAGACCGACGGCGATGCCCGCCGCGCGTAGCGCCTCGACTTCGGCGAGATAGGCAGCAACCGACTCCTGGCGCGAGCGCGCGAGCCCACCGCGCGCATAGGCGACGTGAAGCAGGACGAACGCGATGCCAGCGTCAGCCGCAGCGGCCGCAACAGCGTGCGCCTCGGGCACTCCGAGGTAGTGGAACTCGCCGACCGCGGTGAATCCGGCTGCAAGCATCTCGCGGTACGTCTCGGAATACGACGAACGAACGAGCTCGGGCGTCTGCCGGTCTGCCTCGGCCAGCATCCCCTCGCGCCAGGCCCAGAAGTCGGCTGCGGCAGCCTGGCCTCGCAGAGCGCGTTGGAACGCGTGGCTGTGCGTGTTCACAAACCCCGGCAGCTGCAGCGTGCTCACGACAGCCGACGCTACCAAGTGGCCCGAGCATAGGCTTGCGCCATGGTTGGGGAACCGGGCGGGATCAAGCAGCAGCTGCCGAACATCCTCACGCTGCTGCGCTTCACAGCGATTCCCGTCTTCGCCGCACTCTTCGTCTCGGCCGGGAGCGACGCAGCGGTTGCGGCGGGGCTGTTGTTCGCAGGCGCGGCCGCAACCGACCAGCTCGACGGTTGGCTCGCGCGACGCTGGCACGTCGAGTCGCGGTTCGGGAGCATTGCGGATCCGCTGGCAGACCGGCTGATGATCTCGGTCGCCGCCATCCTGTTGTGGCGCGACGGGCGGCTCCCGTGGCCTGGTGCGTTCATCGTGATCGGACGTGACCTCTTGGTTGTTGTCGGCTACCAGCTTCTCGCGCCGCGCGGCCTCGCGATCGGTGTCACGCGACTCGGGAAACTCGGCACGTGGATCCTCTACGCGGCACTCACCGGGTTGATCGTGACCGACCGCGGCACAGACTGGCCGCTATGGCTGTTTTGGGTTGGCCTCGCGATCGCACTCGGCTCCGCCGTCCAATATGCGGTCGCAGCGCGTCGAGGGCTTGGGGAGGGAGATGATGCAAAAGGGCGAACCAAGACGCGACGCTCAAGCTGAGGTTGACCCCTCAGCCGGGTGCCTGCTTCAATCAGAGACAGGTGACGACGAAAGGGCACATGGAACTGCTTCCTGATCTCGCAACACTCTCGGATAGCGACCTTGCCGCGACGGTCGCGTCGCTGGAGCTGGAGGAGGACAACATCTCCTATCGCCGCCGGCTGCTGCATGGGCGCATCGACATCTTGCGTCAGGAGCACGTGGAGCGGTTGCGCCGGCAAGTGGAGAGCGGAGAACTGGCAACCCACGGCGCGGAGCCCCACGAGCGGCAGCTCTACGAAGGAACCGGGGAAGTCCCGCCCGAGCACGAGCTCGAGCCCCTGCCCGAGCTTTCGACGTTGTCGGACGATGCGCTGCGCGCGATGATTCGCGAGCTGGAGCGGGAGGAGGACGATATTTCACTGCGCCGCCGCTTCCTGCACGGGCAGATCGAGATCCTGCGCGCGACCCGCTACGCGCGGCTGCGCGACGAGACAGTGGAAGTTGCGGATCTGGCGCGCGTTCTCTCGAAGGGCGCGGCTGCTCCGGACGACGGGAAGGTATGAGCCACGTCTACTGCCCGGAATGCGGCTTCCAGAGCCCTGCTGCGGTCAACTATTGCGCCCGTTGTGGCGCGCTGCTCGCGCATGACACGGGCGGCGAGACAACCATGAGCCTTGGCCCGGACGAGGTTCGCGACGACGAGACAGGCGGGCTCGACGACGACACGCTTGGCGGCACGGCACTTGTCGTGCGCGTCGGCGGCGGCATTGCGGGCGAGCGATTCGCGCTCGGCGCCGAGCGCAC
>JANYJX010000045.1 GCA_025358355.1 Actinomycetes bacterium
GAAGGCCAAGAACGGCGGCACACCCTTCCGAGCACCGATCGGCTACCAACCACTGCGCCTCTGGCAAGACGGACGCGAGATCCGCACAGTCGAGATCGACCCAGAACGAGCTCCGCTCGTCAAACAAGCCTTCGAGATGTACGCCACAGGCGAATGGACAACCCGGACACTCCTGAAGGAGATGACCGAGAAGGGACTCCTCAGCCGTCCGACGCCGAAGAGGCCATCGCAGCCGATCACCGTCTCAGCGTTCCACAACGTGCTCCGCAATCCCTACTACGCCGGGATCATCGAGTATCGCGGCGTCCGAAGCGAAGGCAAGCACCCCGTCTTCGTCGACCAACCTGTGTTTGATGAGGTGCAGCGGGTACTTGAGGCGCAGAACTTCGCCGGCGAGAAGCGACGCACCCACCACCACTACTTGAAAGGGTCGATCTGGTGTGGCTGCTGCGGTAGCCGACTGATCGTCTGCAGAGCCCGCGGCCGGTCCGGAACCATCTACCCCTACTTCATCTGCCTCGGACGCCAACGCGACCCCGACAGCTGCAACCAACGCGCCCTCAACATCGCCGGTGTCGTCGGAGCGATCGAGGACTACTACGCCCACGTCCAACTCAGCGACGACCTACGGCTGCAGACCGAACAAGTGATTCTCGAGCAGGTCGTCTCTCTGCGCGAGAACAACGTCGGCGACCGCACCCGACTCGTCACGAGGCAGCGACAACTGCTCGACGAGCGACGAAAGCTCCTCGAAGCGCACTACGCCGGAGCCATCCCGCTCGAACTGCTGAAGACCGAGCAGGACCGGATCACGGCTGAGCTCGACAACATCGAACAACGGCTCGACACCACCGAGCTGACATTCGAGACCGTCGAGCAACGCCTGAAGCAGGCCTACACCCTCATCGGCAACCTCCACAAGGCCTACCTCGACGCATCGCCTCGGACGCGGCGGCTCCTGAACCAAGCCCTATTCGAACGGTTCGTGATCGACGACACCGAAGGCATCACCGGCACCTTCAGAGAGCCCTTCGACCTCCTCATGGAGGCCGCCGGCAAGACCGCCACCCAGACCATCCCAAGACACTCAAAGAAACCGCGAGGCCCCATGGAGAGGCCTCGCGGTTTGAGTTACGAGTCTTTGGTGGAGCTAAGCGGGCTCGAACCGCTGACCTCCTGGGTGCGATCCAGGCGCTCTCCCAGCTGAGCTATAGCCCCTCGCGGCGCAGTGTAGCGCTCCTCACGGCCGCTTCGCGACGGTTCACGCTCGTACGATACGCCGATGCGCGCTGTCGTCGTCGGCGGCTCTGGGGAGCCGGAGCTCAGGGAGATCTCTGAACCTTCGGGCGACGGTGAACTCGTCCGCGTGCTCGCTTGCGGGCTGTGCGGCTCCGACATCGAGAAGATACTCCCCGCCTTCGCCGGTCGCGTGCTCGGGCACGAAGTGGTCGCCGAGACGGCAGCCGGGCAGCGCGTCGCGCTCATCCATCACGCGCCGTGCGGCTCCTGCGCTCGCTGCCGCGCCGGGCACGAGACGACCTGCGCGCAGTTCCCGGCCGAAACAATCGTGCCGGGCGGGTTCGCCGAACACGCTCTCGCCACGGGTTGGGTCGAGCTTCCCGCGTCGCTCGACGACGCGCGCGCAACCGCCGTCGAGCCGCTCGCCTGCGTGTTGCGCGGGGCCGAGCGCGTTCCCAACGGGCGTGTGCTCATCGTAGGGCAAGGGTTCATCGGCCGGCTGTTCACGGCGGTGCTGGAGCGACGCGACGACGACGTATTCACCGTGGACCGCGACCCGCGCCGCGCCGGGCGAGCACCCGCCGGCCCTGTCGACGCGGCCGTGCTCTGCGCTCCCGGCGGCGCCGATCTCGCGCTCTCCGCACTTGAGCCCGGTGGCACGCTCGTCTGCTTCGCCGACCCGGGCGCGATCCCGGCCGAGCTTGTTTACCGACGAGAGCTGACCGTTGTCGGCTGCCGCTCGTCGACACCGCGCCACATGGAAGCAGCGGCAGCACTCTTGCCTAAGTTGGACTTGCCCGCGCCTCTCGTCCTTCCTCTCGAGCGCTTCGCGGAGGGTCTTGCACTCCAGGGGCAAGGCGACGCGCTGAAGGTCGTCTTCGTCCCGTGAAGGCGCTCGTCTTCTACGGGTCGGGTGATCTGCGACTTGAAGACGTGCCCAAGCCCGAGCCACGCGAGGACGGCGACGTGCTCGTCGAGGTCGAAGTCGCGCTCACAGACGGCACCGACGCAAAGGCATTCGCGCGCGGTCACCCCGTGCTGCTCGGCCCACCGCCCAGCGCGTTCGGGCACGAGTTCTGCGGGATTAATGTGGCGACGGGGCAGCGAATCGTGGCTGCGAACTCGGCGCCGTGCGGCGTTTGCGCGGCGTGTGGGCGCAGGCAAGAGACGCTCTGCGAGAACCTCCAGCCCCTGCTCAACGGCGCGTACGCCGAGTACCTGCTCGTTCCGGCACGCATCGCGCAAACGAACCTTCTCCGCGTGCCGCCAGCAATGCCGAGCGAGGTTGCCGCCCTCGTCGAGCCGCTCGCGTGCTGCCTGCGTGGAGTCGAGCGCGCGGGGATCGCGGCGGGAGATCGAGTCGCGGTGCTTGGCCTCGGGCCAATCGGGTTGATGCTCTGCGCCTGCATCGCGGACGCCGGCGGAAAGCCGATCGGCGTCGGTGGACGTGCGGAGCGTCGTGCGATCGCGCCGGCTTTCGGTGCCGAGCTCGGTGACGGCCAGGGTGCAGATGTCGTGATCGAGGCGGCCGGGACCGAAGATGCGTGGCTCGCAGCGATCGACCTCGTGCGACCCGGCGGAACCGTGCTCGCGTTCGGCGGCCTACCGGTCGCCGCGCGCGTACCGGTCGACGCGTACCGGATCCACTACGAAGAAGTGACGCTGCGCGGCGCGTTCCACCACACACCTCGACACGTGCGTGCCGCGCTGGCGTTCCTCGCGAGCGACGCGTACCCGTTCGAGCGACTGATCACGCATCGCGTGGGTCTCGAAGGAGTGGCCGGCCTGTTGGCCGACCCACCTCGCGACTACCTCAAGGCCGCGGTGATTCCCTAAACGAAGAGCGTGAGATCGGGCTCGCGCTCGCCGCGCGCCGTCGCGAGATCGACCTCGACGACACCGATCCCGCGTGCGTCCGCAAGCGTCCGCGCCTGCAGCTTGATCCGCTCCGCGGCGAGGACTCCTCTGCAGCCGGCGGTCGCTGGATCGAGCCGGATCCGCTCGAGGTAGCGCGACAGTTGCTCGACCGCGTCGATCGTCCCGACACGCTTGATCTCGACCGCGACCCAATCGCCTTCGGCGTCGCGGCACATGAGATCGACCGGGCCGATGTCGGTCGGCCACTCGCGCCGCACAAGCCGTAACTCGCTGCCGAGCGTGTGCGGGCTCGCGGCCAGCGCCTCCTGCAGATCGCGCTCGACACCGTCCTTCTCGAGCGCGGCGCCGTCGCCCATGTCGTGCGCCACGTCGCTGAGCACCTCGACGATCCGGATATCGAGCCGATCCTCGGTCTTCCCCGCGCGCTTGCGGACGACGATCCGCTCGAGCGGCTCACCCGTTTCCTCGATCACGGTTGGCGGCGTCATCCAGTTCTGCGGCTTGTAGCCGCCCGCATCGGAATGGACGAGAACGGAGCCGTCCGACTTGACGAGCAGGAGCCGCGTCGCCTCGGGCAAAAGGGCGTTCAAGCGGCCGCTGTAAACGACCTCGCAGCGGGCGACGATGACGCGCACACCGGGGACAGTACTGTCCTTTTCGGACATGTCTGGGGTCAGAGCAAGGACGTGTCCGTACGGGACAGTTGGTCGCCGCGCGAACTGGCTCAGCCGCGTTCGATGCGCGAGCCGCCGACGATCGCGTCGCGACCGTCCCCGAACCGCACCCACGCCTTGCCCTTGCCGTCGTAGTCGGGCGACCAAACAACGAGCGTCGCGAGCTCGCCCGAGACGTGCACCTGCTCGGTGCCCTCCGGCACGGCCCCACGCCAGGCAAGCACGAACGGGTTGTGCTCCCACTCGCGCCCGATCGTCGTCTCGTCCGTATGGCCAGGCAGCACGCGGGTTTGGGGCGGCAGCGTCATCAGCATGTCCATCACCGACCTGCGCACCCGATCCGGGTCGCCGCCGCCGACCGCGTCGCGGAACAGCGTGTCGCCGGTGAAGCACACCTCGTCGTTGATCACGAACGCGACGCCGTCGTCGGAATGACCCGGCGTCGGCAACGCGCGAATGTCGAGTCCGCCGGTCTGGATCGACCCGGTCACGACATCGACGCCGAACCGCCGGCACAGCTCATCCTCGAACACCACGTGGTCGGTATGGCCATGTGTCCGCAGGACATGCGTCACGGTGAGGCGCTCGCGCTCGACGGCTTCGAGCAGGCTCTCGATCGGCCCGCCGCTGTCGACGAAGACAGCGGTCCCGCCCGGCTCGTCGGCCACCACATAGGTGTTCGACAACCACACGTCATGCATCGCGCGCTCGATCAGCACCGCCGCACCCTATACCCCGCACTCTGTCCTCGGCGCCTGGTTAGACTGCCCCGCATGCGACGCCCAACCATTGCCGCTGGAGCCGTAGCCGTCGCGCTCCTCGCGTTCCTGGTGGCAGGCTGCGGCGGCGGCAAGACCGTGGGCGCCGTTCCGGACACGGTTGTCGGCACGCTCGCGACAACGCCTTCGCCGGACGCGAGCCTTCCCGCGTTAACGCTGAAAGGCGATGCGACCGCCGGCAAGCAGGTGTTCGCTTCGGGCGGCTGTGGCGGCTGCCACACCTTGAAAGACTCCGCCGCAACCGGCAACGTCGGCCCGAATCTCGACAGCACGAAGCCAGCATTCGAGCTCGTTGTGACCCGCGTGTCGCTCGGCAAAAGCCCTATGCCCGCTTTCTCCAAGGCCAAGGGCGGCCAACTCGAAGATCAGCAGATCGCCGACGTTGCGCAGTACGTCTCGACCGTCGCCGGTCACTGATCGATCTTCCGCCCCACTTCCCGCGTGAGGTCGAGGCGTTCGCCTGCGATCTCGACGGGACGTTGATCTCGGACGGCGCTGCGTTCCAGCCGCGGACGCTCGCCGCGATCGCCGCGATCCGGGCAGCTGGGATCCGCGTGATCGTGGCGACCGGTCGGATGTATCGCTCGGTGCGACCGTATGTCGTCGATCAAGCCGGGATCCTCGATCCGGTCGTCTGCTACCAGGGCGCTGCCGTCGTCGATCCGGCCGGCGGAACGTTCCTGCTGCACGAGCCGATCCCGCTCGAGCTCGGTCGCGAAGCCGTGTCCTTCCTCGAAGACGCGGGCTTCCCGCCCAATTGCTACGTCGATGACGAGCTTGTCGTCGCGCAACACACGCCGTACTCCAAGGCGTACGCGACGTTCCAGCACCTGCCGGTGCGCGAGGTCGGCAGTCTGCTCGGCTGGCTCAGCGCACCACCGACCAAACTCGTCGCCGTCGGCGAGCCGGCCGATCTCGCCGCGCTGCGCGAGCGGCTCCTGACCCACTTCGGCGATCGGCTATTCGTCACGACCTCGCTGCCGCACCTGCTGGAGCTCGGCCGGGCTGGCGTGTCGAAGGGATCGGGTCTCGCTTTCGTCGCGGAGAAACTCGGCTTCTCGGTCGAGCGAACGGTGGCTTTCGGCGACGGCGAGAACGATGTCGAGCTCCTGGAGCGGGCCGGTTTCGGCGTCGCGATCGAGCTCGCTCACCCGCGCCTGCAGGAGCAGGCCGACTGGACCTGCCCCGGCCCGGACGAGGAAGGCGTCGCCTCCGTCCTGGAGGCCTTTCTACACTCCAGCGCATGATCGATCTCAAGGCCGCCCGCAACGACGCCGACCGCTACCGCGCCGCGCTCGCGCGCAAGGGCGCTGCGGACGCGTTCGACGCGCTGCTCGCCGCCGACGAAAGCTGGCGTGCGCTCGTCCCCCGCGTCGACGAGTTGCGCAGCCAGACCAAGCTCCAGGGCAAGCCGACGCCCGAGCAACTCGCCAAGCTCCAGGGCGTGAAAGCCGAGCTCAAGCCCGCAGAAGAAGCTCTGGCCGCCGCCGAAGCCGAGCGCGACGCATTGCTGCTCGCGGTCCCGAACCCACCGCACGACTCGGCGCCAGACGGCGACACCGAAGACGACGCCGTCGAGATCAGCCGCTTCGGCGAGCCGCCCACGCTCGCCGAGCCGAAGGAGCACACCGAGCTCGGCCGCTTCGAGATGGAACGTGCGGCGCGGATCTCGGGCTCGCGCTTCGGCTACCTCGTCGGCGACACCGCGCTGCTCGCATTCGCGCTCTATCGCTGCGCGCTCGACCACCTTGCCGAGCACGGCTTCACGCCAATGCTGACGCCGGTGCTCGTGCGTGAGCAGGCGATGATCGGCTCCGGCTTCTTCCCAACGGACCGCTCGAACATCTACGCGCTCGCCGAGGACGACCTGTACCTCACGGGCACGTCCGAAGTGGCCCTCGCCTCGTTCCACATGGGCGAGATCCTCGACGGTGCTGAGCTGCCGCTGCGCTACGCCGCGTTCTCGCCGTGTTTCCGGCGCGAGTCCGGTGCCGCCGGCCGCGACACCCGCGGCATGTTCCGCGTGCACCAGTTCAACAAGGTCGAGATGTTCGTCTTCATCGAGCCGACCGACTCGTGGGCCGAGCACGACCGCATGGTCGAGCTGGAGGAAGCGTTCCTGCGCAAGCTCGGCCTGCCGTATCGTGTCGTCAACGTTGCGGCCGGCGACCTCGGGGCTCCCGCGGCGAAAAAGGTCGATATCGAGGCGTGGTTCCCGTCGCAGGAGCGCTATCGCGAGGTGACGTCGTGCTCGAACACGACCGACTTCCAGGCGCGCCGGCTCGGCATCCGCGCGCGCGGCGAGTCGGGCCTCGGCACGCCGCATACGTTGAACGGGACGATGGTCACCGACCGTGCGCTGCTCGCGATCCTCGAGAACTTCCAGGGCGACGTTCCCGATGCGCTCGCGGCGTATGGCGCGCCGCCCGTCGTTCGACCCTAGAGGGTGCGCGCCCGGCGCCTCCTGATACTCGCTGCGCTCGCCGTCGTCGCGTTGGCAACCGGCGCGAGTGCCGCCGACCGGATGTGGGTCGGCTTCACCGACGATCCGACATTTCGTTTCGGCGCTGATCGTCAAGCCAGCCTTGACCTTGCCGCGCGCAGCGGCGCGACGATCATCCGCACGGTCGCGATCTGGAGCTCGATCGCGCCCGACAGGCCGACGGTCGCGACCGATCCGTTCGATCCGGTCTACCGCTTCGACGATCTCGACGAGCTGGTTCGCAACGCGCAGACCCGCGGGCTCGAGACCCTGATCACGATTTGGGGAACACCCGTTTGGGCGAATGCCGGTGTCGGCCCGCAGCGCGCGCCGACAGACATCAACGACTTCCGCGACTTCGCCCAAGCGATCGCCGCGCGCTACTCGGGCCGCTTCCCCGGCTACCCGTTCGTCCGTTTCTTCGGCATCTGGAACGAGTCGAACCTCTCGACCTTCCTCCGGCCGCAGTTCGATGCGAGCGGCCGGATCGTCGGGGCCGCCGTCTACGCGCGCCTCGCAGCGGCGGGCTACGCAGGCATCAAGGCGGGGAATCCCGCGGCGCAAGTCGCGATCGGTGAGACCTCGTCGAACGGTCGTCAGCAGCACGTCGCCGGCGCCACCGACGCTGTCGCGCCGGGCCTCTTCGCCGAGCTCGTCGCTCGTGCCGACCCAAAGCTCCGCTTCGACGCGTGGGCGCAACATCCGTATCCGTTCCCCGTCAACCGGTCGCCGACCCAGGTCGTCGCGTGGCCGAATGTCACGCTAACGTCGCTTGGCCGGCTCGAGGCGTCGCTCGACGAAGCCTTCGGCCGCAAAGGAATCCCCATCTGGATCACCGAGTACGGGAACGAGACGCGCCCCGGCGAGCCACGTGGCGTGACCGAGTCGCAGCAGGCCGCGTACCTGCCGCAGGCGATTGCGATCGCCCAGCGCGACCCGCGCGTGCGGATGTTCATCTGGTTCGTGTTCCGCGACTCGCCCAACAGCGCGTGGCAGAGCGGGCTCAGCCACGACGACGGCTCATCGAAGCCCGCTTTCTCGGCATGGCCAACCGCGGTCGCGCCGCTCGATGCGCGCAACGGGAAGGTGACGGCGCGAGGCGGAACCATCCCGACGCTCACGGTCTACCTCCGCGACTTCTGCGCGAACAATCCGACGGGCTCGGCGGTCGGGACGACGACACGGGTTCGTGTCCCGGGCCGGCTTGTCGGAGTCGCGCAGGCGCAGCTCCCGCTCGCGCTCGATTGCACCGTTCATGTCCGTTTGCCGGTGACGATCAAACGCGGCAAGACATACGTCGCGACGATCAACCTGAACGTCGGAGGTGGCAACGCAGCAAGGCGGGTGATCACCGTGGTCGGCACCTAAACTGAGGGCGAGGCGGGGTTCCGGAGCGGTCGAACGGGACGGTCTTGAAAACCGTTGGGCGTGCAAGCGCCCCGTGGGTTCGAATCCCACCCCCGCCGCTTCCCAACCCACCATTATCCGCCTGGTTGAGCCACTTCTGCGGAGGCACCGGCGCGGCGGTCCGGGCGGGTGTTGGGTGCATGAAATGCAGTACCCCGGGCGCTTATGCGGGTATCCGACAGTCGCACGTACCATCGCGCACGTCAGGCCGGGCGCTGGCGACTGCCCCGTCGTGTCGCGCGGACCATCGCGCAGGTGGGCGTTCGGCCGCGTGGCCAGCTCCGCCGGCAATGCCCGCGGGTTGCATTCCGCTCAGCTTTCCTCCCTGTACGAGTGGGTGAAGTACAGGTCGAGCAGGAACTCGGAGGTGGTCTGATCGAACTCCTCGTTCTCGATGGGCGTGCTGCCGACGAAGTCGAAGACCCTGCCAAAGCCTACGCTGGGCCTACACCCAGCCCAACTGCGTCAGGCTAATCCCATCGTTCCAGATCTTCGTCAGGTGACGGATTCGATCGCCGTCGAAATCCATGACGTAGACGTAATCGGCCTCCACCTTCTTCCCCGTCGGCGGCACCGGTCCGCCCTCGCCCGTGTGCGTTCCCCGGAATACTCCGTAGGCAGCCACGTTCTGGCGCGCATCGTCGACCGCGAATGAACGAACCTCGTAGCTGGCGTCTGGCAGCGGCGTATAGAGCCCCTTCATCCAGTCCGTGTAGCCCTGGACTGTGTTGACTCCATCGAGCGCTCCAGTCTGGGACGAGAATGTCGCGCCCGCGTGGCAGTACCGTTTGCATTCATCCCAGCCTGTGCCGGTTTCGCAGGCATCGAAGAACTGCTCGGCCGTGTCCCTGATCGAGCTCATCCCCGCTCCTTTCGAAGGTCTAGACCCTCTCGTTCGTAGATGTCGCCATCGCTCACTCGAGCCACCCTACGTCAGCAGCCCACTGGCGAACGTCAGGGACATGAACCGTTTCACTAGGTCTGGTCTCCATGACCGTCCGTGCAGTCTTGAAAACCGTTGAGCCTTCACGGGCTCCGTGGGTTCGAATCCCACCCCCGCCGCTCGAAATCTGACTCACATCGCGCGCTTGAACACTCCATCCGCTTCCGAGTCAGGTGATGGCGCTCCTACCAGATAGCGACCGCAAGTCCGTCCCGCGCCTCAGGCGGGTCGAGGAGCGAGACGGCGTCCTCGCGCGCCGCCGTCCAGGCGCACGCAGCCGCGCCCAGCAGATCGTCGAGCGGCACGGTCGCCGCGGCACTCAGAGAGGCGGGATTGAGATCGATGCTGATCCCGTGCTTGCGCAGCAATTCAAGGCGTTCGAAGGCGCCTCCCGCGGACTTCTTCCGGTACTTGAGTCGGCGCATCTCGTTTATCACCATGAAGCTGACCTCCGGATGCACCTCGCGGAACCGCTCGTCGTGGGCGGCTATGGCGGTCACGTGCCGGATCCTTGACCCCTGGGCGTGGGCCTGAGCAGAAATCCCGCCTCCCTCAGCGAGCGGCGCATCGAACCTCTCCTCCGCGGGGATTGCGAAGACCGAACTCCCGCCGACGAGCTCTCGTGCCAAGACGTCCGCTTCCCGAGGGCCATACCCGATTGGGACGTCGATAGCGACCGTCTCGATGTCAGAGAACTCGTCGATCAGTCGCGTCTCGAGGAAACAGCCACCCACGAGCACCACGGCACCCATTCGCCCTTAGCCCATCCACACCCGCAACGAACTTTGCCACGCGCTCGGTATGACGCGAGCCGTCTGGCCGCTTCAATGTTGAGGTGACCGCCTTCGTGCCGATAAACCGCGAATGCGGCACGAGATTCTCCGCCATTCCGTGGCCATCGACGAGCAGGAAGTCTTCTGCTTGATCCACAAGCCGGTCGCGCTGCCCGAGATTCAGCCGAGCCACTTCGTCGGCCGGGTCGCGTCATGGGCCGAGTATGCGGAGCGCCGCTACGGCGACTCGATCAACCCCGTGATGACGTACGTCGAAAGCGGCCCGCACCACGTGTCGTGGATCCATCACGAAGGCGACGACTGGCAGTCCGGCGAGCACTTCAGCACCTATCACGTGATCTGCGACTGCATCGCCGGCCTCAACGGGAACTCGCCCCAGCAATCTGTCCAGCACGTCCTCGGGTGCAACGCCGTCCTCCACGCTCTGCAGCGGCGGGCCGTATTCGTCGACCACACCTACCGCACCGGCGAGATACTGGCCGCGCTCCGGGGCCCCGACACGGGCGACTTCGAGCAGAAGTACACATTCCACAAGTCCGCGGTCAAGACCATCGGCGACCTGCTCGAGCTAGATGCACGGCACCCGAAGGAATGGCCTGGCAACGTGATCAGCGGCGAGCACCGGGTCAGCGTCCTCGCGACGCTTTTCCAGCTGCACCCCGAGGTCGTGAAGTGGTACGGCAGGCTGCTGGAGGAGAGCGGCGTGATCGAGGACTTCGACGGCGAGATCCTCAGACTCAGTCCCGAATCGCTGGCCGCGTAGCTCGCTGAGCGGTCAGTAGCCGACCGCGAGGCCATTCAGCGTGCTCCCGGATGGCCGGCAAAGCCGGCCCCGCGATGTTTGCTGTGCAAACGAGCCAGCAAAGAGGAGGAACCTGAGATGTCTGTCATCGTGGTCGGGGTCGACGGGTCGGATGAGTCGAAGGAGGCGTTGCGTTTCGCGATCCACGAGGCGCAGCTCCGCAAGGCGACGCTCCGCGCGATTCACGTGTGGACGTACCCGGTGATCTTCGCCGGCGAGTTCGTCCCGCCGGATCTCGTCGATGCGAATGCGCTTCGTGAGTCGGCGCAGCAAGCGCTCGACGACACGGTTGCCGAAGTGGCGGGCGACAACCCTGACGCGTACATCGAGCGCATCGTCGAGCACGGCTCGGTCGCGCATGTCCTTGTCGAGGCCGCCAAAGAAGCCGACCTTCTCGTCGTCGGTTCGCGCGGCCACGGCGGTTTCACCGGCTCGCTGCTCGGCTCGGTCAGCCAACAGTGCGCGCAACACGCGCCGTGCGCGGTCGTGATTGTGCGCAAGCAGCGGGATCGAGTCGCCGCCGAATAGGAGCGACCGGCGGCTACTCTGGGGCCTGTGAGCACCGCACACCTGCGGCGGGGGGCCGGGACCGCTCTCATCGCACTCGGAGTCGCGTTACTCGCGTGGGTGTTCGTCGTGTGGCAATGGAACGACCCCTTCACCGCGCTCTACACGCACTGGAAGCAGCAGCACCTGCGCAGCGTGTACCAGAAGATCGACTCCACCTATCGGCCGCTCGTGCCGCCGCCGAACGCGTCGGCCGTCTCGGAGCAGGAGGTCGTCAAGCGCGAAGCGCAGCAATATCGGAAGCACGCGATCGTCGGCAAGCCGATCGGCAAGATCCTTGTCCCACGGCTCGGGTTGCACATGATCGTCGTCAACGGCACCGACCATGAGTCGCTCAAATCAGGTCCCGGGCGCGCAACAGAGACGTTCATGCCGGGCGAAGGCGAGCTCGTCTACATCGCCGGACACCGCACGACGTACCTGGCGCCGTTCGCGAAGATCGACACGCTTCGCGCCGGTGACCCCATCACCTTGACCATGCCCTACGCGACGTTCGTCTACTCGGTCACCGGTCACGTGATCGTCGATGCCCACGACCTCGCGGTGCTCCGAAGCCACCATCGCGAAGTGCTCGCGCTCCAGGCGTGCCACCCGCGCTTCTTCGCGACCCACCGCTACATCGTGTGGGCGAAGCTCATCTCGGTCAGGCCGCGCCGGGGCCGTGCGTATGTTCCGGTCGCAACGCGACGAATAGCCGCCTGACGACCACCGATGTGAGGCTGTCGATCGTCGCGGCGACCTCCTCGAACACCCTCTTCGATCCGCCATACGGATCAGCGAGCGACAGCGCAGACCCGCGTCTGCCCCCGCGCAGCTCGTCGGCATGAGCAACGACAGCACGCGCGCGCAAGAGGTCTGAAGCACCATCGATCCGTGGCAGCTCCTTGAAGAGCTCCGCGAGCTCACGAAGTAGGAACGATCTCTCTCGCGGTGCGCCCGCGTCGACCACTGCCGCGGCGATATGAAACGACTCAAAGCCGATAACGAGATCGGCTTCGTCGAGTCGAACCCTGTCGAGCGATCGCGCCCGATGCCCGTGCAAGTCGAGGCCGAGAGATGCGGCGGCGGTAATCGCTTCCGGTAGTGCCGGTTCCGGCCCGATCTGGAGCGTGCCGTACGACTCGACCCGAACCGCATCGCGATCGGTCTTCGCCCGTAGCGACGCCTCAGCGAGCGCGCTCCGCGCCCTGTTCCCCGTGCAGATGAACACGACGTGGAACGGCTTGAGCTCCGTCATGCCGTCACTCATGACGGCGACTTTAGCGTGATCGCTAGCGCATTCATCGAAGTCGAAACGCAGACGGCCCGCCGAGGGCGGGCCGTCTGCGTCAATTCATCGAGCGTGCGTACGGCTAGCTGTGGTCTTCGCGCCGGCGCAGGAAGACGCCGAACCCAACGAGCCCAAGACCGAGCACGCCAGTGCCGAGAAGCGAGACGCCGGTGAACGGAAGCGTCTTGCCATCCGTCGCCTTCGTCGGCTTGATCGTCGCACGCGTACCGAGCACCTTCGTCTTGACGGTCGGCTTGACGACGGTCTTCACAACCGTCTTGACCGTGCCGTACTCGTCCGAAGCCGAGGAGTACGTGCGGACGCGCAACTTGACCTGATGCTTGACCGGCACGATCACGTGCCCGATGATCTTGGCGCTGCCAACCGCGCCCGACGCCGCGTACCCGAGCCCGCCGAACGAGATGAACGTGCCGAGCATGAAGACGCTCAGTGCTGCAGCGAATGACACCCGCGACCACTCACGCCGCTTCGCCTTGCTGGCCCCGACGCGATCGGCCAGACGACCAACAAGCTCGTCGCTCGGCTCCGGCCGTGCGCTGCGAAGCGAGCGCTCCACCGAATCCTCTTTGCCTCCCCAGATCTTCCCCATTACCTACCCCTCCGTTGTTTCGAAAAATCACGTGAAACTCCGATTTACTACACCTAGTACCGGAGCGGACCGCAGAACCTTACGCGTCGACTGCTCAGGTCTTTGGCGTATGAGCCGATGCAGACCGGATGGCGATTGCCGCGAGAAACCGACACACTGAGACAGAATGACTAGCTCGGCACAAGTCCAACCAACGCTTCTCGACTATCTCGCGGCCTTGCGGCGCCGGAAGTTCGTGATCATCGGGACAACCGTCCTCGTCGCCGGCGTCGCGCTCGCTCTGTCTCTGCAGCAGACGAAGGTCTACCGCGCGTCCGCGCAGGTGCTCCTCAGCCGCCAGGATCTGTCGGCGGCGCTGACGCAGACGCCAGATCCGATCCTCAACAGCGACCCGGCCAGAGTCGCCGCGACGCAGGCAGGGATCGCCAGGCTGCCCGACGTTGCCTCGAGCGCGATCGCGCTCGCCAAGATTCGTGGCTACACGGCACTCGGCCTGCTCCAGAACTCATCGGTCAGCGTCGATGCGAACTCCGACCTCGTCACGTTCATCGTCGATGACCCGGTGCCAGCCAATGCGGTTCGGCTCGCAACGGCCTACGCAGCCGCGTTTACCGGCTACAGCCTCGAGCTCGCCACCGCGACGCTAAAGCGGGCCCGAACCGAGCTCGAGCGGAAGGTCGCGGCATTGCAAGCGCAGGGCGACCACACATCGGCGCTGTACCGCGGGTTGCAAGACAAGGTTGAGCTACTACGCACGATGGAGCTGCTCCAGAGTCCCGGCACCGTCGTCAAGCGAGCCGACGGCACTGACCTGGTGAGGCCGACGCCGAAGAAGAACGGCATGCTCGGCGCGCTCTTCGGCCTGGTACTCGGCTGCGGTCTGGCGTTCCTCTGGGAGGCCCTCGACAAGCGCGTCCGTAATGAGGCCGAGGTCGAGAGGCTGCTCGACCTGCCATTGCTCTCTCGGCTCCCGCCACCGACGCGCCGGCTGAGCAGCACGCACCAGCTGGCGATGATCGCCGATCCGACCGATATCCAGGCGGAGGCGATCCGCCGGTTGCGTGTGAACCTCGAGTTCGCGAACCTCGACCTGCACGCGAAGACGATCCTGATCACGAGCTCAGTGCAACAGGAGGGCAAATCGACGACGATCGCCAACCTCGCCATCGCACTCGCACGAGTCGGTCGTAAGGTCGCTCTCGTCGACCTCGATCTGAGGCGCCCCGCGATCGCCACCTTCTTCGGGATCCCCGGCACCGTCGGCGTCACGGACGTCGCGCTCGGGAACATTCCGCTCGAGAAGGCAGTCGTGCGGATCGCGCTCGGGAACATCCCGCCGTCGAACGGCTCCGGCCCTTCGCACGGCTCGAAATCGACCGGCGGCTCTCTCGTCGTCCTGCCCGCCGGCGAGCTGCCGGGCAACCCCGGCGAGTTCGTCGGCACGGCTGCGCTCGAACGACTGATCGCCGAGCTCCGCGACAACTACGACATCGTCCTGATTGACGCACCACCGATGGGAGTCGTCGGCGACGCCATGACGCTGTCTGCTCGAGTTGACGCGTTCGTCGTCGTCGCGCGCCTCGGCGTGGTCGACAAGAAGACGCTCGAAGATCTCGCGCGCGAGCTCAATGCGAGCCCGACGCCGAAGCTCGGGTTCGTCCTCACCGGTGCCGCTCGGAACGACGCCTACGGTGCCGGGTACTACGGCTACCGCGGTGGACATCCGGAGGAACCGGAGCGGCCACGTGGGCGCCGAGCGAC
Organism: Actinomycetes bacterium; assembly: GCA_025358355.1. Taxonomy (GTDB): domain Bacteria; phylum Actinomycetota; class Thermoleophilia; order Gaiellales; family Gaiellaceae; genus Gaiella. The sequence goes on from JANYJX010000045.1 coordinate 15,207, forward strand.
CTCGGCCGTCTAAGAGCCAGCAAGTGAGTAGTGTCGCGACGCCGAACGATGGTGATGATCCCGTCGATGGACTGACCGGGCACGTGTTCCAGCCGGGTCGCATCCGTGGCGGAACGGGCGCGGCGGTGCTCGTCGCCTCGGGGCTCGTGGCGCTCGTCGCCGCTCAAGGGGGCTACTTCGCCAACTCGTGGGGCTGGAGCGCAACCGGTTTCCTCTGGGTTATCGGGATCTGGCTCGTCGCGCGAGGAAAGACCGACGCGGGCAAGCTGGACATGATGTTCCTCGGGCTCCTCGCGCTGCTCGGGATCTGGATCGGGCTCTCGACGATCTGGTCGGTCAATCCCGCTGCAACCGTGCTAGAGGTCGAACGCGTTCTCGTCCTGATCGGCGGTTGCGCAGCGCTCCTCGCGCTCGCCCACCGGGACATCGTCCCTCGGCTGACACTCGGAATCCTGACGGCGATCACACTGATCGCGACGTACAGCCTCGCGACCCGGCTCCTGCCCGACCGCTTCGGCACCTACGACCCGGTTGCGGTCTACCGCCTCGCCGCGCCGATCGGCTACTGGAACGGGCTCGGGATCTTCGCCGTCCTTGGCATTCTCGTGAGCCTGGCGCTTGTCGTCGCCGACGAGACGGCCGTTGCCGGTCGAGTGCTGGCAGGTGCATCGCTCGTCGTGCTCCCAGTGGCACTTTTCTTCACCTACAGCCGTGCAGGTTGGGTCGCTCTGACCTTCGGCTTGGCGGTCACGATCACCGTGTCGGACCGCCGCCTCAAAACCATCGCTGCGGCCGCCGTCATCGCGCCGGGAGCTGCCGTCGGCGTCCTCATCGCGTCGCGGACGACAGCGCTCACACATCAGCAGGTCGCACTCGCCACAGTTGTCCACGCGGGGCACAGGCTCGCGATCGTCCTATTCGTCCTGGCGCTCGTGACGATCGGTCTCGCGCTCACGCTCGCAACGGCCGCAGATCGCATCAACGTCGGAACGACAGCGAGGAGAGTCGTCGGTGGCAGCCTCGTCGTGCTCGCCGCCCTGGTCGTCGTGGCCGGGCTCGTCCACGTCGGCGGCCCGGCGACGATCGTGCGGAAGGGCTACCGATCGTTCACGTCACCGCCGCCACGGAAGACCGCCAACCTCAACTCCCGGCTGTTGAACCTCTCCGGCAATGGCCGAAGCGAGCTATGGAAATACGCGTGGAAGGAAGCACGCGCCCATCCGCTCGTCGGCAGCGGTGCCGGCTCGTTCGAGCGCGACTGGCAGCAGAATCCGACGGCCACCCTCAAGGTACGCGACGCGCACAGCCTGTACCTCGAGGCGCTCGCCGAGATCGGGCCTATCGGCCTTGCGCTGCTCGCAGGTGCTCTTTGCATCCCAATCATCGCCGGCTTTCGACGCCGGAAAAACACCCTCGTGCCTGCGCTGCTCGGCGCCTACGCCGCCTTCCTCCTGCATGCAGGCGTCGACTGGGATTGGGAGCTCGCCGGCGTAACGTTGACCGCGCTGCTGATCGGCTGTCTCCTGTTGGCGACGAACCGCCCGGATCGCGAGATCGCCCTTGGCCCCCGGCTTCGCTACGGCGGCGTCGGGATCGCTGTCGTCCTCGCGGCCGGCGCAGCGGCCGGTCTCCTGGGAAATCTCCCGCTCGGGCGATCGCACGACGACACGGCGGCGGGACGCTATGCCCACGCACTGACCGAAGCCGTAAAGGCGGAGCGCTGGATGCCCTGGTCGCCCGCGCCATGGATCGCTGCAGGCGAGGCCGAAATCGCGCTCGGAGACCGGGCGGCTGCTCTCGTCAGCCTTCGCCGCGCTGCAGCGAAAGACGACCGAGAGTGGCGCATCTGGCTGGACATCGCTCTCGCCTCGCGTGGGCAGGCTCGCGCGCAGGCACTCGCGAAAGCGACGAGCCTCTACCCGCAGAGCGCCGAGATCGCCGACGTGGTCGCGACGCTGGCCGCGAACCCCGGCCGCTGATCCGGCCGCGCGGTCGGGAACGCGCCTCGTCTAGACTCGCCAACGGTTTCGATCCAGGGGAGGATCAGAGGTGCAGCGATTCCGCGGAGCCGTCGGCCTGCTCGTTGCCGTTGGAATTGCCATCGGCGTAGCGGCCAGCGGCGTGCGAGCAAACCCATCAGTTTCAGCCGTCGTCCATGTCGAGCGAGGATGCGCGCCCGGCACGCCGCTAGCTGGTGTCGCGGTCACACTTCGCGGCGCCGGCGGCACACGTCTTTCGGCCGAGCTCTTCGGCAGCGGGCCGAGCGGAGCCGTTCTCATTGGGCAATCGGCCGCAGCCTTGTGCGAGACCGCGCGAATCAACGTGAACGTCCTGACTGGGCTGGCAGCGAACGGCATTCGCACGCTGGTCGTTCGACGCCGAACGCCGCCAGCGAGCGCCAAGCTCGAACTTGGTGATGTGCGCGCAGCGATCGGCGCGCTGCGGCGCCGCGGCGCCCATCGCATCGCAGTGATCGGCGAAGCGGTCAGCGGCGTGCTCGCTCTCGGAGCCGCCCCCGCCGCTCGCGGAAGCCTGACCGCGGTCGTCGCGCTCTCCGGCCCGGGCGGCTCGCCATTCCTCCCAGCCGCGCTAAACGCCGTCGGCAAACTCCATGCGCCGCTCCTGCTGGTGGCTGACCAAGGGAACGCCGCGGCGGTTTCGAGCGCCAGGAAGCTGCTCGCCACGGCGCCTGGCCCCGACAATCAGCTCGCGCTCGTTCCCACAGCTGGGCGATCGTCGTTGCTCGATCCACGTCGAGGGCCACCTGCGACGGCGCTCGCGAAGCGGATCGTCGACTTCGTGGCCGAGTCGACCCACCTCCCGCCCGCCACGACGCGCGGCACGGCTATCTCTCGCCTTGGCCCATCGTTTCGCACCGCCACCGGCTACGACCGCTACTCGTATGTCGTCGTCGGGATCGGTGATGCCGAAGCGGCCGGCAAGCTGCGGGCGAGGTCGCTCGTCTACATGTCCGGGACGAGCGTCCAACCGAGATTCTTCACCGGAGTCACCGTCGACGAAGCGCATCGCCACGACTGGCTACTCAAGGACGCGGTGGGCAAGTACATGATGAACGCGAAGTACGGCGCCTTCATCGGCGACCTCGGCAACCCGAGCTACCAGGCGCGGTGGGCAGCCAACGTGATCCGCTTCCTTCGTGCGAATCACAATGACGGCGTCTTCATCGACGACGTGATCGCCGACGCGCCGTCGCTGACGGGAGGCGCGTACCCGGCGAAGTATCCGAACCAGGCCGCCTGGGAGGATGCCCAGGTCGCGTTCATCACTGCCGTCGGCGGCAAGCTCAAGGCACGCGGCTTCTACGTGGTCGCCGAGTCCGTCGGGTACGTGGCCGGCGACCCTCGGAGCAACAGCGGCGAGCTCACAGCGCGGTTCTGGCAACGGCTTGCGCCGGGCCTCAACGGCCTGTGGTCGGAGTACTGGCTCGAGCTGCCAACCGACATCAGGGCACTCAGGGCCGCCGGGACGGCCGACTGGACGCAGTTCTGGTCCGGGTGGCAAGGCCTCGTCAGCGTTGCGCAGAACGCCGGCGTCGATTTCTTCGCCGAGATGTACGGCTCCGGGACGAACGTCGCCGTGATGCGCTACGGCAAGGCTTCGTTCCTGCTCGATTGGGATGGACGCGGCGGCGGGTTCGCCTACACGCCCGAGAACGGGACGGCCGACCCGTGGAACAAGGAATGGATGCTGAATATCGGCCGCCCGGCGGGTGCGAAGTACCGCGTCGGCGTGGGTTGGCGTCGCGAGTACACGAACGGCACGACCATGGTCAATCCGAGCCTGACCACGCCCCAGGTGTACGCGCTCGGCTCCACCTACTTCCAGCCCGATGGCACACCGACCTCGACCGTGACAGTCGCCCCGACGACCGCCTTGACCCTTCGCCGAGCGCAGCCCTGAGACGCGTTCGCATTTTGCGGACCGACGAGTAAAGTGAGGCAGATGCCCTTCCGCGACCCTCTTTCTGACCCGGCAGCAGCCGTTCGACGCGTCTACTCGTACGTTGCCTACCGCCTCGGCGACGGGCCCGACGCCGAAGACGTAACGAGTTCGGTCATCGAGCGGGCACTCCGGTACAGGTCGAGCTACGACAAGCGCCGCGGCAAGCCTGAGAGCTGGCTCCTGGGGATCGCTCGCACCTGCGTCGACGACGCGCTCCGGCAGCGTGTATCGCGCACGGATCCACTCGACGAGACGATTGCCGCCGGTGAGGTCGAGTCGGACGCACTCGAGCGCCTCGCGGTCGGTGGCGCGGTCGCCCGCCTCGACGAGCGCGATCGCGAGTTGATCGCGCTCCGCTACGGTGCCGACCTCTCGACGCGCGAGATCGCTGCTGTGCTCGATATGAAGCCGAACGCGGTCGATGTCGCTCTGCATCGCTGCCGCGCTCGTTTGCGCGGTGAGCTCGAGGCAACCGGCTATGGCGACGGCAAGCTCTCGCCAGCCCAAGTCGTCTCTGCTGTGACTCCGCATCCGACTCCCTGAGGCGCGATTCCAGTAGCGACGGCTGTTCGCCGACCGATCAGGCGGAAAGCGGGTCGACAAGCGAGGAAAGCCCACTAGAGTAGGAATGAAGATGGCCTTCGCCACGCCACCCGCTTGCCCGGCGTCGCTGTCGGACATGTCCGCGTCGACCCGCCCCTCCGCTCAGCGGAGCCGCGATGCCTGCGCACTCCCAGTGTTCCACCGGTGGGGGTCCGCATGAGCGCCCCCGACTCTGTCCCGGCGGCGGGATTCGGTGTGGATGTCGGCTTCGTCCGCGAGCTCGGGCAGATCGCCCCTTCTCCCGCACGCAGCCGCCGCGGGCCGCTGCTGCACCGCGCGCTGATGACAGCTGACTTCGGCGGGCTCATGATCGCGTTCGCGATCGCCCTGGTCGTCGCGCGCCACGGGCAGGTACACGTCACAACCACCGATCTTCTCGTCGGCGCGACGATGCTCACGGGCTGGGCTCTCGCCGCTCCGCTATTCGGCCTCTACGGTCGCGACGAGCGCAGACCCGATCACTCGACACTCGACGATCTCGGCCCCCTTTTCAACGCCCTCACAGCCCTGACCTGGATCACGGTCATCGTCGCCAACCTTTCCGACGCCGCGGGCTGGTCACTCGAGTCCGCGTTTGCCTTCTGGGTCAGCGGCTTCGTGCTGATCGCGCCAGCACGCGCCGTTGCGAGGACGATCGCCCGACGCAACGCGGGCTATATAGAGAACGCAATCATCGTCGGCGCCGGCGATGTCGGCCAGCTCGTCGGCCGGAAGTTCCAGCAGCATCCGGAGTTCGGCATCAAGCTCGTCGGCTTCGTGGACTCGGAGCCGAAGGATCTGCGCACCGATCTCGACGAGATCCCGCTGCTCGGCGGGCTCGAGGAGATCGTCGACGTTGTGCGGCGCCACGACGTGCAGCGGGTCGTCGTCGCATTCTCGAACGACAGCCACGGCACGTTGCTCGACCTCGTCCATTCGCTCCGTGACCTCGATGTCGAGATCGATGTTGTGCCGCGCCTGTTCGAGGCGGTCGGGCCGGCTGTCGGGATTCACGCAGTCGAGGGACTCGCGCTCGTCGGCCTACCTTCGATGCGGCCATCGCGAAACGCGCGAATCGTGAAGCGGATCACCGACGTGACCATCGCGAGCATCGCGCTCGCTCTTACAGCCCCGCTCTTCCTGCTGATCGCGTGGCGCATTCGCCGCGACTCACCCGGGCCGGTCTTTTTCCGGCAGGAGCGACTCGGCGAGCGGATGGAGCCGTTCACGCTGCTGAAGTTCCGGACGATGGCTCAGGATGCCGACGACGCGCCGCATCGAGAGTACGTCGCGCAGATCATGGATCTGACTGCGACGCCGACCGACGGCAACCTGTTCAAGCTCGAACGCCCCGACGCGGTGACGAAGGTCGGCTCGCGACTCCGGCGAACGAGCCTAGACGAGTTGCCGCAGCTGATCAACGTGATCCGCGGCGAGATGTCCATCGTCGGGCCGCGTCCGTGCCTCCAGTACGAGACCGAACTCTTCGAGCCGCAGCATTTCGATCGATTCCTGATGCCAGCCGGCATGACCGGCCTGTGGCAGGTGGAGGCGCGTGCGCGTTCGACGTTCAAGGAAGCCCTCGACCTCGATGCTGCATACGCCCGAAACTGGTCTCTCTTCCTCGATATCTGGCTCATCGCCCGTACTCCCATGTCGTTGATCCGCGGCAATGAGAGTGGGACGATTTGACGTCTGACGGTCAACTCGAGATCGGCGTCGTCGGGCTCGGCTACTGGGGACCAAACCTTGCGCGAAACATCGCCGAGCACCCGCGCGCGAGCTTGCGCTGGCTCTGCGATCTCGATGATGCCGCGCTCTCGACGCTCGTAACGCGCTATCCCGGTGTGCGAACGACAACGCGTATCGAGGATTTGGAGAACGATCCCGATCTCGACGCGATCGCCATCGTCACCCCGGTTTCGACCCACTATGCGATCGCGGAAAGGGCACTCGACGCGGGTAAGCACGTCTTTGTCGAGAAGCCACTCGCGACCTCCTCGAGCGAGGCCATCGAGCTGATCAAGCGCGCCAAGAGCGCCAAGCGCGTCCTCATGCCGGGCCACACGTTCCTCTACAGCCCGCCCGTGATGAAGATCAAGGAGCTGATCGACTCGAACGTGCTCGGCGAGCTGTACTTCATCTCGATGAGCCGGGTCAACCTCGGCCTGCATCAGCCGGATGTCAGCGTCGTCTGGGATCTCGGGCCGCACGATTTCTCGATCCTCCGCTACTGGCTCGGCGGTCTGCCATCGCGTGTCTCCGCGATGACGCGCGACTGCGTCATCGCGGGAACACCGGATGTCGCATTCGTGAACATGCAGTTCGACTCCGGCACGATCGCGCACCTGGAGCTCTCATGGCTGTCACCGAGCAAGTTGCGGCGTACCGCGATCGTCGGCTCGAACAAGATGGTCGTCTACGACGACTTGAGCAACGAGCCGATCAGGATCTTCGACTCCGGCGCCGAGCTTCCCGACCCTGAGACGTTTGGCGAGTATCGCCTCTCGTACCGGACGGGCGACATCGTCTCGCCGAAGATCGAGGGCACCGAGCCGTTGTCGCTCGAGATCTCGGACTTCTGCGCGGCCGCGCTCGACGGAGGGACGCCGAGATCGTCGGCCGAGCTCGGGCTCGACGTGATCCGCGCCATTGAAGCGGTGGATCGCTCCCTCGACGCAAACGGCGCTCCGGCGGCTGTCGACGTGAGCAACGCGCCCATCAAGAGCCACCGTCCGCATCCGGGCAAGCCGAAGCAAGGCCCGCTGCGCGCCGGCCGGACCGGTCACCCCGGCTCGAAGTCGGCGAAGCCCTCGCGCGGCTAGCCCGTCCGTTCTCGGCACGCTGCCCGGCTAGAGTCGAATCCCGGCGATGAGCCCACGTTTCCTCAACCGAGCGGTCGCGGCCGCGCTCTCGCGCGGCTATGGCTACGAGCCGCACGAAGCGGGTACGCGCTACGACACAGGTGGTTACTACATCGACTACCGACCGAAGATCGCCTCGCACCTCGCGCACCCCGAGTTCGCTCTGGGCGCAGCGGACACGGCTCAGCTCGCTCTCGGCTGGCACGAGCGCGCACTCCTCGGAGATGCGTCGGCGGCCGACGAGTTCATCCGACTCGCGGGCGATCTCGCGCGATCGGGCGAGGCGGCCAGCGAGGGAGCCAGCGACGCCCTGGTCTGGCCGTATTCGGTGGCGCTGCCGAAATATGCCGCGCCGATCCCGTGGTACTCGGCGATGGCACAGGGGCAGATCGCATCCGTGTTCATCCGCGCGTTTCAGCATCAGGCGGACGATCGCTGGGCCGACCTCGCGCGCCGCGCGCTCGCTCCCGTGCTGACTCCTGGGCCGCAGGGCTTCCTCAATGAGACACCGGATGGTCTAGTGCTGGAAGAGGTTTGCCCGACGGCCGCGCCGAGCCACATCCTCAACGGCTGGATCTTCGCGCTTTGGGGCGTTCGGGACGTTGCGCTCGCGCTCGGCGACGACGACGCCAACCGCGTGCTCGCGGCGACCACCGACTGCCTCGTGCGGACACTTCCGCGCTACGACACGGGCCGCTGGTCGCGCTACAGCCTCTACCCGCATCCCCGCACCGATCTCGCGAAGCCGTTCTACCATCGTCTGCACATCACGCAGCTCGGCGTGATGCACGCGTTGACCGGGATCGCCGAGTTCTCGAAGGTCGCGCAGTGCTGGCGGAGCTACGACACGCGGCCGGCTGCGCTGGTCGCCATCGCATCGAAGGTTCCGTTCGTTCTCGCCAATCGCGCACAACGACGACGGGCCGCGCGGTGAAGAAGCTCGTCGCGAAGCTGATCCGACGGTGCGGCGTCGAGGCGCTCGTCCGTCGCACGATGGGTCGGGCGAAGGTCGGGATCCTCGTGTACCACGATCCGTCGATGGCTCGGTTCGAGGCGCACATGGCGTTCCTTTCGACGAGATACACGTTCGTTTCGCTGGACGATCTCTCGGCGGCACTCTCGACCCGCGACTGGTCGCAGATCCCGCGGAACGCGCTCGTTTTGACGTTCGACGACGGCCATCGCGGCAACCGCGAGCTGCTACCCGTGTTCGAGCGGTTCGGCCTGCACCCGACGATCTATCTCTGCTCGGGGATCGTCCGGGGCGACGGGCTGTTTTGGTTTCGCCTGCCCGGCGTCGATCCGGAACCTTTGAAGCTGATGTCGCCCGCCGAGCGCGCGACGTTTCTCGAGAACGCCGGAATCTCCAGCGCCGTCGATCGACACGCGCTGACACCCGCCGAAGTTGCTGAACTGGCCCCGACGGTGGACTTCGGCTCGCACACGATCTCCCACCCCGTCCTGCCGCTCTGCACCGACAACGTCGCGGCACACGAGATCGCGCAGTCGCGGGCCGAGATCGAGGGCCTCTCCGGCACGCCGTGCCGGCATCTGAGCTATCCGAACGGCGACTACACCGACCGAGAGACCCGCCTCGTGCGGGAAGCCGGCTACGCGTCGGCGCGCACGACGGAGATCGGTTGGAACGGTCGCGACGCCGACCCGCTACGCCTCCGGATCATCTCGCTCGCGGACTTCGCATCCGTCGATGTGCTCGCTGCGCATCTCGCAGGCCTGCTCGCCGTGCGCCGCCTGGTGCCGACGCTGCTCCATCGGCGGGCACTGCAGCGACGCGTTCCGCGAACCTAAGAACCGCCTCGCGGGCGCGCAGGGTTGCCGACCACGACCGCGCCGGCGGCCACATCCTTCGTGACGACCGCGCCGGCCCCCACGAGCGCCCCCTCGCCGATCGTCACGCCGCCGAGGATCACCGCGCCCGAGCCGATCGACGCGCGCCGGTGGACGTAGGTCGGGATCAGCGTCCAGTCGTCCTCCGTCTGGAGCTCGCCGGTCGCAGATGTCGCTCGCGGGTGCTTGTCGTTGACGAACATCACGCCGTGCCCGACGAACACCTCATCGTCGATCTCGACTCCCGAGCAGACGAACGTGTGGCTCGAGATCTTGCAGTCGGCGCCGATCACCGCGTCCCGCTGGATCTCGACGAACGGGCCGATCTTCGTGTTGTCGCCGATCCGGCAGCCATAGAGGTTCGTGAACGGCTGCACATGCACGTTCTCGCCGAACTCGACATCCGAGATCAGCCGCGACGGCGCCTCGTTGGCGGGCCCGTTAGCCACCTGCGAAGAACCCCCGAGTCGCTTCGACGACCGCTGCGAGTTGCGCCTCGGTGATCCCGGGGAAGATCGGCAGCGAAAGCGTCTCGCGGGCGACCGCCTCGGCGACCGGGAACGTGCCGTCAGGAGCGTGCAGATCGCGGAACGCTGCCGAGAGATGCGGCGGCTGCGGATAGTGCCGACCCGTCGCGACGCCACGCGCGCCGAGGAACTCGGCAAGCGCTTCCGGCTTCGCCGTGCGAACCGTGTAGAGGTGCCACACGTGATCGGCGCCAGCGACAGCCGTAGGCAGCACGAGATCTCCGACGCCGAGGAGCTCGCGCGAGTAGACGGCCGCCGCCTCCCCGCGCTGCCGATTCCAGCCGTCGAGATGCGGCAGCTTGTGCGTCAGCACGAGGGCCTGCATCGCATCGAGCCGCGCCGTATACCCGACGTAGTCCGAGCGGTAGCGGGTCGCCTCGCCGTGCTGGCGTAATGCGCGCACCTGCGCGGCGAGCGTCTCGTCCTCCGTCACGAGCGCGCCTGCATCACCCATCGCGCCGAGATTTTTGGAGGGGTAGAAGCTGTACGCGGCTGCGGTGCCTGCGATACCCGCGCGAATGCCGTCGCGGGTCGCGCCGTGCGCCTGGCAGGCGTCTTCGAGAAGTGCGATGCCCTTGCTGGCGGTGAGCGCCGCGAGCGCGCGAATATCGGCCATCTGGCCGTAGAGGTGAACCGGCAGGACACAGCGCGTGCGATCGGTGATCGAAGCCGCAACGCCGGCCGGGTCGAGGCAAAGGTCGCTCCCACTCACGTCGACGACGACGCAGCGGGCTCCCGCCTGCACCACCGCTTCAAAGGTGGCGATGAAGGTCATGGCCGGAACGATCACCTCGTCGCCGGGCTCCAGGTCGAGCGCGATCAGGGCGAGCCGTAGCGCGTCGAGCCCGCTCGCGACACCAACGCAATACAAGCTTCCGGTCGCAGCCGCGAAGGCCGACTCGAACCTCTCGACGTACGGCCCGTTTACGAACAATCCCGCCACGATCAGCCCTTCGAGATCGACGAGCAGGTCGGCGGAAACCGCACGGGTTGCCGGCCCGAGATCGACGAACGGGACGACGGTGTCAGCCACAGATCCGGTCCGGCGAATCCGCTGACTGGTCGGCTGGTTTGCGTCTTCCCACGGCCGTCGAAGGCTAGATGAGAGGGCAGATGCCGCTCGCCCGATCCCCCGCGCGGGTGACCTGAACCTCGGCGGTTCCTCCGATTCGTATACGAGCCGCGCGTCGCGAACCGCATCGCCAGCGTGCGCCAACTCCCGCACCCGAAGAACAGGAGCCCCGCATGCAAGCCCTCCGCGTCCTTCCGTCCAGAGCATCCACGCTACTCACAGTCTCCGCCATGACGGTGTTCATGATGGCGGCGGCGATCCTTCTCGCAGCGGACGGAAATCGCGGTGTCGCATACGCAGCAACCGCGGGGCCTACAGCCGGCATCGGGGCCGAGCGCCTCGGCAATAGCTACAGGTACGGCGCCAACTACGGGCGCTACTCCTACGTCAACGTCGGGGTCGCCGACGCCGCAGCAGCCGGCGCGCTCAACACGACGTCGATCGTCTACTCGTCCGGCACGAGCATCCCGACCGGCTGGGTGAACGGCGTGTCCTTCGCACAGGCGCAGGCGAACAACTGGCTGCTGAAGACAGCGAGCGGCGCCAACGTCATGAACACCGGCTACGGCTCGTACATCGGCGACTTCGGCAACCCGGCGTACCAGCAGGCGTTTCTCAACTGGGCGATCCCGTTCCTCACGGCGAACCACGACAAGGGCATCGAGCTCGACGACACGCTGTGCGACGCGAGGGGCCTCACGGGCGGCGTTTACCCCGCGAAGTACCCGAACCAGGCGGCGTGGGAGAACGCGCAGGTGTCGTTCGTCGCGGCCGTCGGCGACGCGCTGAAGGCGCGTGGCTTCTACGTGATGGCGAACGCGGTCTGCGTCCTCAACACACCGGCGAACAACAGCGGCGCGCTCGACGCCGCCTTCTGGTTGCGGCTCGCACCCCATGTCAACGGGCTGATGTGCGAGTACTGGATGCAGCTCTCTTCGAACATCAACCAGCTCCGCGTGACCGGCATCGACGACTGGACGCACTTCTGGGATGGCTGGGAGAGCTTGATCGGCGTCGCCCAGAACGCCGGCATCGACTTCTTCACGGAGATGTACGGCACGACGAGCAGCATCAACACGATGCGGTACGGCAAGGCCTCGTTCCTCCTCGACTGGAACGGGCGCGGCGGCGCGTTCATCTACCAGCCGGCCGGAAACACCGATCCCTGGAATCTCGAGTGGACGATGGATATCGGACAGCCGGTCGGCGCGAGATATGCCGTCGGCTCCGGCTGGCGTCGTGACTACACAGGCGGGACGGTGATCCTCAACTCGAGCGGCACAAGCTCGCAGACCTTCCAGCTCGGCGGTCCATACACGCAGGCGAACGGCACCACGGTGAGCTCGGTCACCCTCGGCCCCGCCCAGGCTCTCATCCTCCAGCGCTCGGGCTCCAGCACTCCGCCCGCGCCGATCAACACGACGTTGCCGGCGATCAGCGGCAGCGGGACTGTCGGGGCCGCGCTCTCGTCGTCAGCCGGAACGTGGTCGGGGATCCCGACCTCCTACGCGTACCAGTGGCAGCGCTGCAACGCGACCGGCGGAGCGTGCTCGCCGATCTCGGGAGCGACGGGCACGCAGTACACGCCCGCCACGGCGGATGTCGGCTCGACCATGCGCAGTACCGTGGTCGCGTCGAACGCCGGCGGCAGCGGCTCGGCGACAAGCGCCCCATCGGCTGTCATCGTCGTGACGCCTCCGCCGCCGACGACCGGCCCGGTGAACCTGACGCTCCCGGCGATCACCGGAACGCCGCAAGCCGGCAAGGTGTTGGCCAGCACGAACGGAACCTGGAGCCCCAACCCGACGAGCTTCCGCTACGCGTGGCAGCGGTGCGACTCGTCCGGCGCGAACTGCGCGCTGAGCCCGACGTCGAGCTCCGCCCTGACGTACACACTCACGCGCGGAGACATCGGCTTCCGGATCACGGCCCAAGTCGCACCGAACACGCAGTGGGCAGCCAGTGTGCTGGCGACTCCGACGGCCGTCATCTCCGGAACCACGCCGCCGCCACCACCGCCGACGGACAATCCGGTCAACCTCACGCTGCCAACGCTCAGCGGAACCGCGAAGGCGGGCCAGGTGCTCACCGCGAGAAACGGCACCTGGAGCCCGTTGCCAACGAGCTACCGCTACGCCTGGCACCGGTGCAACTCGATCGGGACGACGTGCCAGCGCAGCCCGACAACGGCGTCGAGCCCGACGTACACGCTCACGAGTGCTGATGCCGGTTACACGATCGTCGTCCAGGTCGCAGCGAACGGGAACTGGGCCACGTCGGTCGACAGCAAGCAGACGGCAACCGTCACCCCCTGACCGGCTGACACAAGCTCTCTTGACACCGCGGCCGGCCGGCTCTCTGCTCTCGGGGAGCCGGCCGGCCGTTGTCACGTGCCGGAGGCTAGGCTCAGCGAGTGCCCGACCAACCGACCAGCGCGGGCACGACGCCTCGGCTCGAGCGGATCGCGAGCTTCGCCGAGGCAAAGCACGAGTGGACGGATCTCGCGCAGGCCGGCGGAGACATCTTCTCGACCTGGGAGTGGGCATCGATCTGGTGGCGTCATTTCGGCGCCGGCGAGCTCGACCTGACCGGCTGCCGCGGGGAAGACGGCGAGCTTCTCGCGATCCTGCCGCTCTTCCGGCGGCGGATCGGCCCGCTCAGGGTCACGCGTCTCGTTGGCTATCCGGTCGGCAGTCGAGCGCATCCCGTCTGCGCGCCGAGCAACCGCACGAGCGCCGCGCTCGGGCTGATCGCAGCCCTGAAACAACAGAAGACCGACCTGTTCATCGGAGAGGGACTTCCCGAGGACGAGCACTGGGCCGAGCAACTGCCAGGAACAACGGTCGTGTCGGTGCCGAGCCCGACGCTGCTGCTGACGCCGTTCGAGACGTGGGACGACTACCTCGAGACGAGGAGCTCCAACTTCCGCCAGGACATCCGACGCAAGGAGCGGAAGCTGCTGCGGGACAACAACGACGTCGTCTACCGGCTCGCCACCGATCGCGACCGGCTCGAGTCCGATGTCGACGCGTTCTTCGCGCTCCATGCAGACCGCTGGACGACCGGCAGCTCCCTCCTCGAGACGTCGCGGATCGCCTTCCATCGCGAGTTCGCTCGCGTCGCCTTCGATCGCGGCTGGCTCCGACTGTGGTTCCTGGAGCTCGCCGGCGAGCCCGCCGCGGCCTGGTACGGGTTCAGATTCGGCGAGGTCGAGACGTACTACCAGGCGGGTCGTGCGCCGGCCCACGCGGACGGCTCGCTCGGGGTGGTGCTACTGGCGCACACGATCCGGGAAGCTCTCGACGGAGGCGTCGACGAGTATCGGTTCGGCCCCGGCGGCAGCTCCTACAAGTACCGCTTCACCGATACCGATCCTGGGCTCCGCACGGTGCTGATCCCCACGACACGTCGCGGTCGCCTCGCTGTCTCCGCGAACGCCTTGACACGCCGCTCGGCCGTCCTGCGCCGGTCGGCGGCGAAGCTCGCTCGCCGTTCCTAGCGTCGTCCCGCCAACAGCAGGCGGAGCACGCCGATCAGCTCCCGCACCCCCGACCTCGCGACGAGGGTCATGACACCGAGGTAGGCGCCGATTCCAATGGCCGCTTGCGCCAGGAGCCAGCCGAGAGTGGCGAGATTCGCGTGCGGCTCCCAGCCGAGAAGCACCTGCCCGCTTCGTAATGCGTTCGCGACGAGGAGCGCGCCAGCGAGCGCCGGCAGAATCGCTTCGGCAAGTTGTCGCCGCGAGGCGCCCAAGGTTCGCGGAACGATCGCGACCGCAACGAGCGCGACGATCGCCGTGCTCAACGACCACGCGACGCCAGCCCAAACGGCGCCGAAGCGCACGAGTGCGATTACGAGGGTGATGGACAGGACGGCCCACAACCCGTGCAGCCGCGGCAGGATGTCGGGCCGGCCCGTGACCTTGAAGATCTCGATCGACACGGCCTCGAGCGCGAGCGCGATGCCCATGCCCGACAACGCAGCCATCACCGTTCCCGCGCCGCGCCAGGCGTCGCCGAAGAGCAGGACGGCGATTGGCACCCCGAACGGGATGAACGCAGCCCCGATCGGGAACGCGACGAAGGTCACGAGCCGGAAGCTCCGTAGAGCCACCTCCCGCGCCCTAGCCGGCTCGTCGCCGAGGCGGAGCAGCGTCGGCTGGATCGTCCACGCGCACGCCATCAGCACCGGCTGCGTGAGTTGTGTCACGAGCCGCATGCCGAAGCGGAAGTTCCCGAGCGCTGCCGCGCCCAATGTCCGCCCCACCGCGACCGCTGTCGTGACGCGCATCGCTTCCTTCAACAGCTCGCTCGCGAGTATGTGACGCCCGAAAAGCGAGAGCTCTTTCCAGAGCGACCACGACGCGAGTCGCAGCTGAGGTCGCCAACCCGCGCTGAGCCAGATCGCGACCGCATACGACAGCTGATGCGCGTACCAGCCGAGGACGAGGCCCCAAACCCCGAAACCGGCCTCGAGCCCAACGGCGGAACCGATGCCGAGCGCAACAATGCCGATCGGCTCGGCAATCGCGAACCTCCGAGCCGAAATGCGACGCTGGAGCATCGCGGCGGGCACCCCGGAGATCCCGTTCAGGAGCATCGTCCCCGAGAGCGCGGCGCAGACGAGCGCGATCTGGTGGCTGTGGAAGATGAGGCCAACGAGCGGGGACAGCGCTAGCGCAAGCAACGTGAGCGCCAGCCCGCCGAGCGCCGTCGAGATCAGCGCCGTCGCTGCCGCCGCTTCGACTTGGTCGCGACGCTGCACGAGGGCGGACGACATCCCCGACTCGCTGAGCATCCCGCCGGCAGCGAGCAGGACTCCGCCGGCGGCGTAGACGCCGAAGACCGTCGGTGTCGTCAGGTGCGCGAGGCCGACGTAGATGAAGAAGAGCAGCGCCTGCGTCAGGAAGAACGCCACGGCCGTCGCGGTCGCGCCGCGCGCGGCAGTTTGACCGAGATCGCCGTCTGCCGAATCGGCCGTCACCGTCCCCGTCGAGCCTTGCTAGCCGCCTCGAGCTGCGCGACGTACGCGGCTGCGTTCGCCTCCCAGCGGTAGGCAACGTACCGGCGCCTCGCAGCATGAACCCGGGCCTGCGCCGCTTCCGGGTCGGCCGCCACATCGAGCAGCGCCTCGGCAAGTGCGTCCTCGTCACCAGCCTGGAAAAAGCGCACCTCGTCGTCGGAGAAATGGGCGCGTAGCGTCGGAAGATCGGACACGACCGCCGGGATCCCGAGCGCGACGTATTCGAAGAGCTTGGTCGAGAGCGCGAACCGGTTCAGCCGCGTTGGGAGATTCGGCACGACGCCGACTGACGCCCCGTTCACCGCGTCGAGCACACCGCGCCGCGACTGCTGCACAACATGGGTGAGCCGATCGGCGAGCCCGAGCTCGGTCGCCCGCCGGAGGACAGCCGGAACGGCGTCGCCGTCTCCGTAGATCTCCAGCTGTAGCGTCGGGATCGTCGCCGCCGCGATCGCCGCCGCCGAAACGAGCAGCTCGATCCCGTAGTGCGGCGTGACCGTTCCGTGGTAGACGACGCGGAACGGGTCTGTCGAGGCCTCGCGCGCCGCAGGCAGCAGCCGCTCGTCGAGCGTGTTCATCACGACACTCGTCCGTTCCGGCGGGACTCCGCGTGCGATCAGCTCGGCGCGATACGGCTCGTGCACCGTGAGAACGTGATCTGCCGAGCACGTCGCAGTCTTCTCGACCCGACGCAGCAGCCGATCGGCGAGCCCGGCGCCACGGCGATCGCCGAAACGCGAATCGAACATGTCGGGCGCCAGATCGTGGATGTCCATGACCACGCCCGCGCCGCGCAGCTTGGGAACGAGCGCAGCGAGCATCAGGAAGTCAGGCGGGTTGTGGATCTCGACCACGTTGTACGGCCGGCGGAGGTGCAGGCGGGCCACCTTCACGGTGGCGAGCACCGTAAACGCGATGTACTCCACGATCGTGCCGAGGAAGCCGAGGCCGCGACGATGCGACACCGGCAAGCGGAAGACGCGGGCACCGCCGTCGAGCAGCTCTGTTGACGCCTCGCCGGGCGTCCGGAGCGCGACGACATCAACCTCGAAACCGGCATCCAGCGCCGCGCTGACCTGCGCCATCACCCGCGGGTCAGCCGGCACGCCACTGTGAACCACCGTGCAGAGCCGTCGCGCGCTCACGCTCGACCCGCCTTCGCGAGGACCGTCTCGTACACCTCGAGGATCTTCCGCGCGATAATCGGCCGTGAGTACCCGGCGGCGCGCTCCCGCAACTCGGCCGGCCGCCCGACGCGGAGAGCGGCGACGATCGCACCGCCGATCGCCGCGGGCTCGCGCTCCACGATCGCGCAGCCGGGCAAGCCCGCGAGGACAGTAGGAACATCTCCGACCGCGACCGAGACGACCGGCGTGCAGCTTGCAAGCGCCTCGCGCAGAGTGACGGGCGAGCCCTCGTTATCGGAGGTCAGCACAGCGACATCGACCGCAGCCAGCACGGTGGCCACGACGGCGCGAGAAAGTCCTTCGAGGCTTGTCGCGCGCAGCTCGGGAACGACCGCGCGAGCGCACTCGACACCCGCGTCGAACAGATCGGCCCGCTTGAGTCTCACCGCCCGCGAGCCGAGCAGTAGCGCGTACGGCCCATCTTCCGGCCAGCCCAACGTGCGGCGCGCCTCAGCTCGGTCGCGCGGACGAAAGACATCGGTGTCGACGGCCGCCGGCACGATCGTCGCGTCGCGCAGCCTGAGGTGGTCGGCGAGTTGCGTGCTCACGAAGATCGGCGCCGAGAGGCGGGCGACTCCCCACGAGACCGCGGCCTGCCAGGGAATCTCTCCGCTGCAGTCGCTGCCGTGGAACGTCGTCACGACGGGCGCGCGCCGCTGACAAAGCGCGACGGCGCCCGTCAGCCCGTAGTGCGCATGCACAAGATCGGGGCGCTGCTCCCGCACGATGCGCCGAACGGCACGAACCGCTCGCAGATAGCTCCTCTTGCTCGCGCGGCCATCGAAGAAGAGCACCTCGACGTCGACACCAAGCGCCCGCAGATCCTCGACCTGTTCCTTCACGAAGATGCCGAACACCGGACGCGCGTCGGTCGGATACATGTTCGTGAGGACGACGACTCGCATCTTCGTCAGCCAAGCTCCGCGAAGAGCGCTGCGTAGCGGTCGATCATCTTGTCGGCGGTGAAGTCGCGCTCGTACGACTCGTGCGCCGCGCGTCCCAGAGAGGCCGCACGGCCGCGGTCGCGCCCAAGCCCGACGATCGCCGCAACCAGGCCGTCGAAGTCATCCGCCGCGACAACGATCCCAGTCTCCCCCGAGCGGATCAGCTCACCAACCCCGCCGACATCGGTCGCCACCACCGGTCGCGCCGCCGCCATCGCTTCCAGGATCACGAGCGGGAGGCATTCGGCGCTGCTCGTCAACACAACGAGGTCTGCGGCAGCGATCAAGTCCGGGATGTCCGACCGCTCGCCGAGCGCGACGACAACTCCCTTGCTCGACGCAGCCCCGCGACGCACGAGCTCGAGATCAGGGCCAGCCCCGGCGACGAAACCGCGGACAGTCGGCTCCTGCGCGGCTGCGGCAAGGACGGCGTCGATGAAGAGCCGAACGCGCTTCTCGGGCCGGAGCGTCGCCACCAGCCCGACGACGAAGCAGTCGTCGCCGAAACCGAGATCCGTGCGCGTCTCGGCCCGTGACCGACCGGCGACCTGGTCGGGCACGCCGTTCGGGATCACCGAGATCCGCTGCGACGCATAGCCGACCTCGATCATCGCCGGCACCTGGCTCGTGCTGATCGAGACCGCATGATCGACCCGTGGGGCGAACCGCCGGTAGGCGAGGCGATGGTGGAGTGGCATCGCGCGGAGTCGTTCCTGCCCGCCGTGCTCGAGGGCCACGTGGAGACCACCAGTTCGACGCGCGGTCGCGGCACCGACCAGATGCGCGTCGACGCTCTGCGTGACCACGATCCTCAGCTGGCGCGCGGCTAAGCGCACGGCGCGGCGCATCCCAATCACATCGATCCTGGAACGCAGCCCAGCGGTCGATGTCGGCACGCCATGGGCGCGTAGCTCAGCCGCGAATCGCCCTTCCTTGCGCAGGGCAATCACCTCGGTGTCGAAACCACGCTCGACGAGCCCTGGCGCGAGTTGTGCGAGGTGGCGCTGGAAACCGCCGACGGTCAACTCGGAGCACAGGAACACGAGCTTGGGCTCGGGTGTCGTCACGCCGTCGTGCCACCTGCGACGAGTCGCTCGTAGAGGTCGAGATGCGCACGCGCAACCGCGTCGGCGCCGTACCCGAGCGCTCGCTCCCGGCCCTCGGCCACGTACGTCGCGGCGGCTGGGTCGCCGTTCAGGATCCCGATCACCGCAGTCGTGAGGCGATCCGGCGCCTCCGCTGGAACCAAGGTGGCGGCACCACTGGCTAGTGCGGACACGCCCCCGACGTCGGCGACGACGATGGGGACGCCCACAGCCCAGGCCTCCGTCAGCGTCATCGGCGCGACCTCGTACCGCGATGGCATCACGATAACCGAGGCGCGCGCCATTTCCGCCGCGATCGCGTCGGGCGAGAGCAGGCCGCGAATCGAGACGCCGTCGGACGCGCCGTCGGCTTCCTCGTGCTCAGGGAATCCCGCGGCGACAAGCGTGGCATCGGGGACGGCGGCGCGGATACCGGGCCACGACGCCTGCAGCAGATCCCAGCCCTTGATCCGCCGGGCTCCACCGCAGTACAGGACGCGCGCAGGCTCAGGTGCGGCGGCAGTCGCATAGAAGGCCTCGTCGACGATATTCGGGATATGCGCAAAACGCTGGGGCTGGCACGGAAGGTTCACACGCCAGTCGGGGTGAACCCCAATGACGGCGTCCGCGCGCGTCAGAACCTGCCGCAGGAGCCTGTCTCGCAGCCGCATCCGCGCCAGGCGACCGAGCCCGGAGTACGACGCGACGGTGTCCTCTCGCAAGTTTCCATGCGCGGTCACAACGCGCGGCACGCCGGCAAAATCACAGGCCGGGAGACCGCCGATGAGGAGCCCTTGCCCGTGCACAACATCAGGGTCGAGATCGCGAATCGCGTTCCGGGCGGCGCGGCGCCAGGGCGCCAGGCTCGTCAGGAGTGACAGGCGGTCCTCAAAACCAAGATGCGTGACAGGGATGCCCGCTCTGACGTAGGACGCGGCGACATCCCCGGGGCGGCAGGGTGCGATGACGGCCGGCGACGCGCCCGCCTCGAGCAGCGCGCGCACGAGGCGATCCGCACTGGACTCGACCCCGCCGTGCGGGTTGCGCTGCTCGGTCGGAAAGTCCGAGACGACTACGACGCGAATGTCGCGACATCTCCCTCGCGTACGACAGGTCGCACGAGGCCGAGGAACAACCAGACCATGGCCGGCACGTACGAGAAGAACCGGTAGTCGATCGTCGCGCCCGTGAGCACGAGGACGGCCACCACCGCCGGCGCGCCAACGAGGAGCCAGCGTTCGGGCGACGGCGCCCTCGCCCGTCGCACACTCAGCACGCACAACGTCGCCGACGGAAGCAGCAGGAGCAGCAGCCCGAGGCCCCCGTATTGCACGAGGATCGTGAGGTAGGTGTCGTGGCTTGTCGTCTCGTCGACGCTCAACGAGAGGGCACGCGCATCGGCCTTGAAGCTCTCCGTCTTGACCCGGTCGAACGACTCGTAGCCCCAGCCGAGCAACGGCCTCCGCGCGGCCAGCCGCAGCGACAGATCCTGCAGGATCACGCGCGCTTGGACGTTGCTCGTCTTCGCGACTCGGGTCTGGTACACGGTCGAGTTGGTGATGTGCGGCCACAGGACAACGAGAGCGAGTGCCGCCACGACCAGCGCTCCAACCGCCACCACCCGCGTTCTGCTGTTCAGGATCAGGACGACGATCGCGATTGACGCGGTGGCGAGGATCGGCCCGCGGGTCAGCGTGAACATCACGCCGGGAACGCCGAGGAGAATCACCGCCTTCGACAATCGCCGGAGCTCGTCCGGCCCGTTCCATGCAAGGATCGCGATCGAGACCACGACCCCGGCGCCCACGAACGCGCCCAGCGTCGCGGGATTCGCGAGCGTCCCGACCGAGCGCGCGAGACCGAGGTGCCAGGTGTCGTCGTGCCAGAGGTTCCAGCCCGTCGCCCACTCGACGATCGACATCAACGCCTCGACCGCGCACGAGAGCAGGAAGACCCTCACGACGCGCGTCGCAGTCAGCCATTCCGTCGCCCGGAAGGCGACAAAGTAATAGAGGAGAGGCCCGAGAGCCACGTTCAGAAACAGCACCTTGAAGGACGACACCGTCGCGGTGTGCCAGAGGTTCGTGGTCACGAAGAACGAGCCTGTGACCAGAAGCACGTAGGCGCCCGGGAGATAGTCGAACCACTCCCGCGGCCTGCCGATCGCGGGCCGGAGGAGCGTCTGGCACAACACGATCGCGGCCGGCGCGGTGAACAAGGCCAGGTCGAGGGCATGCCCGGTCGCCGTGTTCGGGGCGGCCTGAACGAGCGGTGCGAGAATCAGCCACGCCAGAAAGACCTGCTCCGCGGTGATCGTGAAAAGGATCACCCCGCCCGCCAGCCCGACCAGCAAGACGAGCGGCATGGGGATATAGCCGGGCTCGATCCGCGAGACGTACCGGCCTGCCGCGAGGCCGACGAAGAGCATCGAGAGCCCCATCGCGACGACCAAGGCACGCGGCCCTGCGAGCGGGCCAGCAAGCGGGCCGCGGTGCAGAAGACGGGTCATCATTCGAACCTCAGTATAGGAAGGGACGTTCGGGCATCCATCACCCGCAGGCCGGTGCGGGGACTGGATCTACGCGGGTTTTTCACTATCGTCAAGCCGGGGATGGCACATGAGCGAGCAGCCGGTCGCGAGGACGGCTCGGAAGCGGCGACCGGGGTGCTTGGACCGTGGCCCGCCGTTGACCGTCTCCTCGATCGCGCGACGATGGAAGGCGTCGTCGCGCACAAACTCGGGCCGCTTGCGGCGCGGCACCTACGGCAGCAGGGGCGACCGATTCCTCCGTACCTACAGGCCGCCGAGCGGGCCGCGTCACTCGCGTCGCGGGCCGCAATCCCGCTCCTCGAACGGATTCGGGCGAGCTGCGATCAGCCGCTGATGGTGCTGAAAGGACCGGAGGTCGCGCTGTTCTACCCGGACCGCAGACGCCAGTTTTCGGATATCGACATCCTGACGACGGACGCTGCCACGGTGCACCGCGCGCTCATCGCTGCAGGTTTCGTCGTTGTGCCGGACGAGGACGGGTTCGACTACACGAACCACCATCACGAGCCACCGCTGAAATGGCCGACGATCTGGCTCCGAATCGAGGTGCACGCGCGCCCGAACTGGCCGCTTTCGGCGACGCCGCCTTCGACCGATACGCTGTTCGCAGCTTCTCAGCCGTCACGCCTCGGCGTGGACGGGATCCTCGCGCCCGACCTGCATCATCACGCGTTGCTCCTCGCCGCCCACGCGTGGCGTGACGAGCCACTCCATGGGTTGCGACAGCTGCTCGACGTAGCTGCTGTCACAGCAGGTCTCGACGAGAATCAGCTGGATCAGACTGCCAACGCGTTTGGGCTCGATCGCGTGTGGGGCACGACGAAGAGCACGGTCGACAGCCTCTTCTACGGCCAGCGCCGAACAATCCCACTTCGGTCGTGGGCTCGGCATCTGCCGGCAGTGCGCGAACGCACGATCCTGGAAGGGCACGCAGCGCGTTGGGTTAGCGGCTTCTGGGAGCTTCCTATCGGCGCCGCTGCCGCGCAGACGGCGCGTGTGATCGCGTCCGAGATCGCCCCTGCGCCCGGCGAGCGCTGGCGCGACAAGCTGGCACGAATGTCGCGCGCCATCCGCAGCCCGCTCGCCCCGGTCACACGCGGGTCGGCCGACCGGCTCGCGACACCCGCTGCCAAACTAGGCCCCTGCTCGCCGCCGGTTCAGGACGCCGCGAACCTCGCGGACGAACGACGGGACGAAGGCATAGATCAGACCGGCGTAGACCACGAACACGGCAGCGCCCGCCGCGAGTAGCCGCACAACCGCCGGCGCCCCGGCATGCAGCAGAAGCTGCTGCAGCCCGTAGCCGGCGGCGGCCGCTGCGAGCCCGAACGGCAGCATCGCGCCGGACGCCCACAACGCTGACCCAAGCGGCACCTGCGCACGACGAGTCGTGATCCACGTGTCGGGCAGCACCAGAAGCCATTTCGCGGCAGCGAAGAACCCGGCGACGCCGAGAATGCCCCATGGCAGCCCGCTCGCGAACGCTCCCAGCGTGATGATCGACGTGAAGATGCTGATCCGCAGCACGGTTCCTGCGTGGCCACGCGCCTGGAGGATCGTCGAGTTGAGCGCGATCAGCGAATGGCCGAGACCTGCGAGGCACAGCAGCCGGATCACCGGGACCGCCGGCAGCCATTTCGCCGGGAGGACGACGCGGACGAGATCCGGGGCGACAACGAGGATCGCGAAGAACGCCGGGTTCAGGAGCGTCGCCGTGAGCCGCTTGCTGCGGAGCCACGCTGCCTTGAGCCGCTCGGGGTCATGCTGCAGGCGCGCGAGCGCCGGCGCCACGACGCCGTAGATCGGCAGGTTGATGCGCGACAGCGGCGTGAACATGATGTTGTACGAGATCCCGTAGATACCTAGGCTCGTTGCCCCCAGAAAGCGGCCGACAAGCGTGTTGTCGGCGTTCAGGTTGGCGTAGTTCAGCAGGCGTGTCCCGGTGAGCTTGAGGCCGAACCCACCCATCGTGCGCAGGCTCTCGAACGAGAACGTGAGGCTCGGCCGCCAGGTCGAGAAGCGCCACAGAAGAGCGGTCGCGGCGGCGGTCGAGGCAAGCGAATTGGCGACGATCGCCCATGCGCCGCCACCGCTGATCGCGACGACGAGCGCGGTCGCAGCGCCGACGAGAACGCCGACAATCTGGCGAATCTCGAGGCTGCGATACGCGAGCTTCCGGTTCAGGAGCGCGGTCTGGGTCTGCGAGAGCGCGGCTAGCGGGAAGCTCAGGGAGAGGACGATGACCAGGCTCCGCACCTGCGGCTGGCCGAAGAACCTCGCCACCTCGCCCGCAACCGCGACCGTGAACGCGACGATCACGGCGGCGATGGCCATCGACATCCAGAAGACGGTCGATCGATCCTGCTCCGTGATCGTCCGGCGCTGCACGAGTGCCGCACCGAGGCCGACGTCGGTGAACAACGTGATCAGGCCGGCGAACACCATCGCCATCGCCGCAACGCCGTAGTCCCGGGGCGTTAGCAGGCGGGCCAGCACGAGCACAACACCGAACCGCGTGCCCTCGGAGATGGCCATCGTGATCACCTTCCACTTCAGCCCGGTGGCGACGACACCGCCGAGGCTACCCCGCGTGTCGTCGTCTAATGCATCGTCCGGAGAGGAGATCTTCTCAGCGGCGGGCTGCGACGTCATCGCTCTCACGATAGTGGTCCCCGCTCAGGAGATGAGGATCGGCGCCGAGGATGACGAAACTTGGTTGACGCAATCCACAAATGCACCTACGTTGAGACGCGGGACGTTCGATTTCTGCACGCGTTCCAAAAGCTCATCGACCACGAGGCGGGGACCCGAATGCAGCGCTACGTGACAAATCCGCAGGCGATCCACGAGACGATCGACGGTGAGACGATCATCATCGACCTCTCGACCGGGACCTACTTCAGCCTGCTCGGAGCTGCGCCGACGATCTGGAACGCTTTGGCCGCAGGCGCGACGACGGGCGAGCTCATCGCAGCCGTCGAACAGGCGTACGCCACCGACGCCGTGGATGTCGGCTCCGATGTGGAGTCGTTCCTTCGGATGCTCGAGGGCGACCAGCTGATCGCTACGACCAGCGACGACGGTGCGGCCTCCGCTGCGGATTCGGCGTCGGGCGCTGCCAAGCGCCTCCCGTACGTGCAGCCGAAGCTCGAGAAGTACACCGACATGCAGGACATCATCATGCTCGACCCGGTACACGAGGTGGACAGCCGCGGCTGGCCGCACGCGGCCGAGGCTCAAGCCAGCTAGCGCTGTTCGTGTCCACTCCGACGTCCGGCACCCGCCGCTCGAACGCCGCGTACCGCAACGTCGACCGGCTGTTCGAGGACTCGGCCGCACAGACCGGCGTGATCGAGCGCCGCTACACGATCGCCGGCCGCAGCGTCCTGATGCGTTTCTCCGGCGCGGCCATGCTCGATCGGATCGGTGCGGCCTTTGCGCACCTGGAGACTGTCGCCGCGCTGCCGATCGACGCGCAGCCCGTGCTGCGGATCAACATCTGGGACTCGGTGTCGACCGGAGCCGAGGCACCTCCGGTGCTCGGCGGCGAGCTAGCGGGCGATTCGTCAGGGCCGATCTACTACTTCGAAGAAGACGGCGTGCAGGCGATCGCGCGCTGGAACACCCTCAGCGTCTACGACTCCGTGGCAGGCGAGGCCTGGTACTGGGCGCCCGACGCCGCCGAGATGCTCTCGTGGGATTGGGCGTCGCCGATGCGGATGATCCTCCACTGGTGGCTCGGGCGCGACGGGATCCTGCAAGTGCATGGAGGTGCCGTCGGTGTGCCGACCGGCGGCGTACTAGTCGTCGGACGTGGCGGGTCAGGCAAGTCGACGACGACGCTCTCGTGCCTCAACGGTGCCGTCAACACTGGGCTGCAGTACGCGGGGGATGACTTCGTCGCGATCGCGACCCAGCCGGCGCCGTACGTCCATAGCCTGTACGGCTCGGGCAAGCTCGAGTCCCACCACCTCGAACGCTTCCCGAACTTGCTTGCCGCCGTCGCGAATCCGATCCAGGGGCCGAACGACAAGGCTGTCGTCTACGCCGAGCGCTACCTCCCCGGCGTCAGCACGGCCGGCTTCCCGCTGCTCGCGGTCGTCGTCCCACGCGTCGCCGGTGTGCGCGACACGCGCGTCGTGCCTGCGTCGAAGGGCGCAGCCCTGGCGGCGCTCGCGCCGAGCACGCTGTTCCAGCTCCATCCGCCCCACCCCGACGCCCTCGCAGGGATGGCCTCGCTCGTGCGGCAGGTTCCGTGCTTCACGCTCGAGCTCGGCACCGATCTCGAGCAGATCTCGACTTCGATCGTCGGCCTGCTCGAAGGACTGTGATGGAGCGCCCACTCGTCAGCATCGTGATGCCGGTCTACAACTCCGAGGCGTTCGTCGCCGAGGCGCTCGACAGCGCTCTGGCTCAGGACTACGAGCCGTTCGAGCTGATCGCGGTCGACGACGGCTCGACTGACAGCAGCGCCGCCATCGTGCAGTCGTATCCGGGCGTTCGCTACATCCTCCAGGAGAACAGCGGGCCGAGTGCGGCACGGAACGTCGGGATCGAAGCCGCACGCGGCGAGATCGTCGCGTTCGTCGACGCCGACGACGTGGTGCCATCCGACAAGTTGAGTGTCCAGGTCGGCTACCTCCTCGAGCACCCGGACGCGGTGTGTGTCCTCGGTCGGCAGCACTGGATGAACCCGCCCGAAGGCCTCGCGCGCGATCGGGTCTGGGGCGACCTCGACGGGATCCCGATCATGTCAATGGTCGTTCGCCGCAGCGTCATGCTCGAGATCGGCGGCTACGCACCCGAGGTTCTGGGGCCGGACGGTCGCTATCGCGCGACCGATCTCGAGCTGCTCGTCCGGCTGCGCGAGTACGGCTATAAGCACGTCGTGCTGCCCGAGATCGTCCTTCACCGGCGTCATCACGGAGGCAATCTCGTCGCCGGCCACGGCCTAGGCCCGCTGCCCGCGGCCTCTCTCAAGCAGAAGCTCGACCGCGAGCGGGCGCGGCGCGCGGCGCTTGCCCATCCGCAGGAGCAGGAGCAGATGTGAGCGATTCCTCCTCCCTGATTAGCGTGATGATCGGCGCATACAACGCCGAGCCGTACCTGGCTGAGGCGATCGAGAGCGTGTTCGCCCAGACGCACCAGCCGCTCGAGCTAATCGTCATCGACGACGGCTCGACCGACGGGACTGCAGTAGTTGCCCAGGCGTACGGCGACCGGCTGTCGTTCGCCCAGCAGGAGAACGGCGGCAATGGCGCCGCGCGAAACCGCGCGCTGCAGCTCGCGAACGGCAACTACTTCGCCTTCCTCGACGCCGACGACCGCTTCACGCCACGCAAGCTCGAGCTTCAACTCGCCGCGCTCGACGCCGACCCGGCGCTCGATGTCGTTTTCGGCCATGTCCAGGAGTTCGTCTCGCCCGAGATCGCGGCGGATGTGAAGGTGCAGATCCGGAAACCCGCGCCAGTCTCGCCGTGGACTTCGCCGAACCTGATGCTGATCCGGCGCGAGTCGTTCGATCGGGTCGGGCTGTTCTCGGCGTCGTTGCGGGTCGGAGTCACGGTCGACTGGTACGCCCGCGCAACCGAAGCGAGCCTCAAGGCGCTGATGCTGCCGGATGTCGTCCTCGAACGCCGCCTCCACGGCCAGAACAACGGCATGCGGGAGCAGAGCAAGCGGCTGCAGTACGTCGAGGTGCTCAAGGCCTCGATCGATCGCCGTCGGGCCGCCGGCTGAGGCGTTCCGAACGCGGATGGTACAGGCGCGGATGGCACAGATCGAGTCGTTCTGGCCGACAGCGAGCCAACGGTTGCTGCTCACGGTGGCGTTCGGTGACGACGAACGAAGCTCAGCGGCCTGGACGGCGCTGAAGCCAAGGTTCGACCTCGATCGGCTCGAACCGGGCTCGTTCACGATCATGCCGCTTGTCTACCGCGCGCTAGCGGCCACGGCCCCGGCTGAGCCGCTGCTCCCACGGCTCAAGGGCATCTATCGCAGCATCTGGGCCCGAAACACGCTTCTGCTGGAGCGCACCGCCGAGACCTTCGACGCCTTCGAGCAGCAGGGGATTCCGGCGCTCGCGCTCGGCGGCCTTCCGCTCGGCCTGCGTTACTACTCGGATCTTGGCTCACGGCGAACGGAGAACACGGTTGGACTCGTGGCCCGGTCGGACGCCGGCGCCGTCCCGGCCGTGCTCGCGGCAGCCCGCTGGTTCCCGCGGCCCGATCTCGACGCCTGGCACGGGGCTGCGGCCGGGGCTCCGCGCTACTTCGCGGATCGCGACGGCAACATCCTGGTCGTCGTGACGTCGCTCGGGTTCGACGTCCTGCTCGAATCGGAGCCGCACGACGCTCTCCTCCGCCTTCTGCCAGGCGCCGAAACGCAGACGGTAGGAGCCGCTCAGGTTCGGTTGCCGTCGCCGACCGACACGCTCTTCGCACTCTGCGTCTCCGGCCCGCGAGTGGGGCCGTTGCGCAGCGTGCAGTGGCTCGTCGATGCGGCAACGCTGATCAGGCTAGCCGGCGGCGAGATCGACTGGACACGCTTCGTCAGCCTTGGCCTGGAGTCACGACAGGCCCTGCGCCTCACCGACGCCGTCGCGCAGCTCGCCGCTGTGCCCGATGTCCACGTTCCGGAGACAGTCCTCGACGGGCTGAACAGGGAGCAGCCGACACGTCGCGACCGTCTGATCTATCGCGGCTCCGGGCGAGCCACGCGTCGGCTCGGCGCGCTTCCACTGTTCGTCGCCGAGCATCTTGCAGCCCACCCGGATGCGACCCCAGCCGCAGCCGTGACATCGCTTCCCGGCTACCTGCGCAAACGTTGGGGGCTGGGATCGGTGCGAGCCGTTCCGCTCACCGCCGGCCGGAAGGCGATCCGGGCGCTCACCGGCCGGAGCCGATCCGATGCCTGACACGCAGCAGATCGCGCTCACGTTCGACGACGGCCCAGCCATCTGGACGGAGCCGATCCTCGCGACGCTTCGAGCGCATGGAGCACACGCGACGTTCTTCCTGATCGGCAGTGTCGCCGAGCAGCAGCCCGACCTCGTCCGACGCATCGCGGGCGATGGCCACGAGATCGGCAACCACAGCTGGTCACACCCAGCGCTCGCGCGAGAATGCGACGACGAACGTGTCCGGGACGAGCTGCAGCGGACAAATGACGTGCTCGCATCAATCTTGGGCGCGCCACCCACGCGCTTTCGCGCCCCGTACTACAACGTCGACGCGCGCGTGGAAGCGGTCGCAGCGACGCTCGGGCTCACCCATACGCGCGGCGACATCCGGCCGCCCGACTGGCACCTCGGCACGAAGGCGGCGATGATCGCCGCACTCGTGCTCCCGCAGGTCGAGAGCGGCATGATCGTCGGCCTCCACGACGGTATCCCGCCCGGCACCAGAACACCCAGCGGCACGCGGCAAGCAACGGCTGATGCGATCGCCTCGATCGTGCCCCGACTCGTCGATCGCGGCTTCGCGCTCGTCACCGCAAGCGAGCTGCTCTCAGCCGAGAACTAGGCCACCCGCCAGCGCTCGGCGTCGTCGACCGGGACGTAGCCGAGGTCGTCGCGCGCAGCATCGATGTCCCAAATCCGCCACGTGTTCGCCGAGACACCGTAGTAGACACCGAAGCGCAGCGAGGGCGGCGCCGCGAGACATCGTTCGACGAGTTGCACCAGGTCGCGCTGCGTGAGCAACGTCGCGAAGTCCCGAACCTCGACCACGCCTTCGACCGAGTAGACGGAGCCGATCCGGAGGCAGATCACCGATAGCCCGTGCTCCTCCGCGTAGTAGCGCCCGGCCACCTCGGCAAACGCCTTGCCGACGCCGTACGGCGAATCCGCACGAATCGCGGTGTCCGCACGCAGCCGCGGCAGCGACGCCGGGTCGAGTCCGTTGTAGCGGCCACCGACGACCGACGCGTACGGCTCATCGCGCTCGGCGAGCCCGACGACGTGGTTCGAGCTGGCGAGGATCACGCGCGGCACGCCGGCAGCGCGAGCCGCATCGAGAACGTTGAGAGTCGACGCGATGTTGTTGTCCACGACCGATTTCCACGATGCGCTCAGTCTCGCGTTCGCCGCGAGATCCACAATGGCACTCATCCCGGCGAGCGCCGTACCGAGCCGTTTACGCCGGCTCAAGTCGGCGACGACATCGACGCCAAGGCCTTTGACAATGTCGAGCCCAACGCAAGAGTGGGTATCGGCGAGGCCTTTCAGAAGCACGCCCCCAAGAAGCCCAGCCGCGCCCGTGACGAGCACGCGCGGGCGACCGTCGCCCGGAGGCGGTGCTGCACTCCGGCTCCGGCCCCAGCTCCGACTCAGGCGCTTCACGGCCGCAGTGTCGCAGCGACGGACGACGGCCAACGATCCGAGCGGCGCGTACGATCGCCGGATGGTGCAGTCCGACGCTACGGAGCCGCACGCGATCGCTGCGGTCGTCTTCGACCTAGACGGTGTGCTAGTCGACAGCGAGCAAGTGTGGGATGACGTGCGCGAGCAGTTGGCGCGCGAACGCGGCGGGCGGTGGCATGAGCGCGCGCAGGCGGACATGATGGGTATGAGCTCGCCGGAGTGGTCGCTGTACATGCGCGACGTGATCGGGCTTCCCGGCTCGCCGGCCGAGATCAATGCCGAGGTCGTCGCGCGTATGCTCGCGCGCTACCAAGCGTCGCTGCCGCTGATCGACGGCGCGGTCGAAGCGGTTCGGCGACTCGCTGCCCGCTTCCCGCTGGCGGTCGCGTCGTCGTCAAATCGGCCGCTGATCGACGCTGTCCTCGCAGGAGCCGGAATCGTCGACCTCTTCGCGGTGATGGTCTCCTCCGAGGAGGTCGACCGCGGCAAACCCGCGCCCGACGTGTACCTCGAGGCGACCCGCCGCCTCGGCTTCCCGCCTGCCCACTGCGCGGCGATCGAGGACTCAGCGAACGGGATCCGCTCCGCGCACGCTGCCGGCCTCCGCGTCTGCGCTGTGCCGAATGCCCACTACCCTCCCGCGGCCGATGCGCTCGCGCTCGCCGACATCGTCCTCCCGTCCGTCGCCAGCCTCACCGCCGCAACCTTCTCCGAAACGGCCCTGTCCTAACGGGCCAAATCGCTACGGGTTGCCGATTGCCTCGAGTGAGCTGCCCACCGGAGCGAAGATACGGTGGTCGCCCGCGGCAAGCGGTGCGGAGGCGGGCTCGACTGTTTGTTCGTGCCAGAGCACATCACCCGTCATGGCGTCGAGGGCGTACAGACCACCGGAGCCTGCGCCGGTGAAGACGAGTGAGCCGACGATCAAGGGCGCCGTCTGAATGCCGGTACCGGTAGGTGTACGCCATGCCTCGACGAAACGGCAGTTACGGGCAACCGTAAATGCAGCAACGCCTTCATCGCCGGGTGTGTCTCCGACTTTCGCTTCCGCGAATACGAGTAGGCCAAGCGTTGCCGACCAGGATGGTGAGCCGACGAACTCCGAGACGGCGTCGCCCAGACCGAATGTAACAAGCGGGCCGTTTGCGATCTTTGTCCGGCGCCAGACGAACGCGTAGCCGCTCTTGTTGTTCGCGGCTGCGAGCGGTGGACAACCTGTCGGCTGGAAGAGCAATGGTGCTGCACCGAAGTCCTGGTCGCCCGTTTTGGAGACCTCGGCAGGTTTGTTTGAGGCGACCACCTGGAGGCTCGGCGCGGGTGTGAACTGGATCAATTGGTCGCCGTAACCGGCGTCTTCGCCGTCAGGAGAGAATGCGTTCCCGACGGCGGAATAGAGGTACTCGCCGTCGTAGGACACGCCGCCGTAGCCCCAGACGCCGCCAAGGTTCCCGAGGCCGGGAACCGTGTCGAGAGACGACGTCGTCAAAGTCGTGAGGTCGAGAGCAACTATCCGCCCGTTCGCGGTGTCGTTAGGTGCGCCGGTCTCGTCGCAATAAGAGGCGATCGGAACGTAGAGCGTCCCTTCGACGATGCGCAGCCCGCCCCAGACGTACTCGACCGCGGGTCGGTCGATCAGTGTCAACGGAAATGAAAGGCGCTCCGCTCCGGTGTCCAGATCGAGGGAGTGGAGCAACCCGTCGCCACCGATCGCAAAGATTGCGTTCAGGGCCGGATCGATCGTCGGTGTCGATGTGATCCCCCAGGTGCCGCAGCCGTCCGGCAGCGTTTCCACAGCATGGAGCTGATCACGCCAGCGGAGGTCACCGGTCGCTGCGTCGAACGCGTACAGCGAGCCCGCTTCGGTCGCCACGTACACGGTGTTGCGGAAGTAGAGCGGCGACCCGTACGCCGTCCCGTCCAACGCGACCCTCCACAGCTGCGTTAGCGAGTCCGGGCGCGGGGACACCGGGACGTTGTTCGTTAGGTGGTCGTCATGGCCGTAGGACAGCCACTCGTCAACGAACGTCCCCTGCGCCCCTCCTGTCGGCAGAAGCGCCTGACCGGAACCCGGAAACAGAGCGAAAGCGCAGAAAGCCGCGACGGCGGCGACAAGACCAAGACGGAGCCAAGAGGTCAAATGAGCACTACTGAAGCCTCGTCGTTGTCAGTCCACGCGGCCGAGCAGGACGCACGCGTTGTGCCCGCCGAGGCCCATCGCATTCGAGAGAGCTACGTCGATCTCGACTCGGCGTGATTCGTTCGGCACGTAGTCGAGGTCGCATTCCGGATCGGGCACGTTGTAGTTCATCGTCGGCGGCAGAACGCCGTGATGAACCGCGAGCGCGCACATCATCGCCTCGATCGCGCCCGCCGCCCCAAAACAATGGCCGGTCACCGACTTCGTTGACGACACAGCCAGCTTGTAGGCGTGCTCGCCGAACACCTGCTTGATCGCGCGCGTCTCGGCGAGATCACCGAGCGGCGTCGACGTGCCGTGCGCGTTGATGTAGCCGACGCGGGCTGGGTCAACGCCCGCACGCTGCAACGCGCTGCGCATCATGATCGCGACGCCCGCCGAATCCGGATCGGGCTGCGCCATGTGGTGTGCGTCGTTCGATGCGCCGTAGCCGAGCACCTCCGCGTAGATCCGCGCACCCCGCGCTCGCGCGGCCTCCAGCTCCTCCACAACAAGGACGCAGGCGCCTTCGCCCATGACGAAGCCGGCGCGGGTCGCGTCAAAAGGTCGCGACGCATTCGGCGGGTTGTCGTTGTCGTCGGCTAGGCCGCGCATCGCACAGAAGCCGGCAAGGATCAGCGGGTGCATGCACGCCTCGGTGCCGCCCGCGAGGACGATATCGGCAGCGCCGCGCTTGATCGTCTCGGCCGCCTCACCGACGGCGTGCGATCCAGTCGCGCAGGCCGAGACCGGCGCGTAGTTCGGCCCGCGCAGCCCCAGCGAGATCGCGATCTGGCCACTTGCGGAGTCGACAAGAACGTTCGGCAGGAAGAACGGTGACACGCGATCAGGGCCGCGCTCGCGCAAGATCTCGGCCTGCTCGACGATCCCGATCAGGCCGCCGATCGCCGACCCGAGCAGAACCCCGGCACGCTCACGGTCGTACGTCTTGATCCCGGCATCGGCCCAAGCCTCGTGCGCAGACGCCAGCGCGAGTAGGACATTCCGTTCCATCCGCCGCGCTTCCTTCGGCGGAGCGATGTCGCCGATCTCGAAGCCCTTCACCTCGGCAGCGAGCCGCACCGGGAACCCGCTCGTGTCGAACGTGCGGATCAAGTCGATCCCGCTGCGCCCCGCGACGGCCGCCTCCCACGACGCTGGCGCCGTGTTCCCGATCGGCGTAACCGCCCCCAGGCCTGTGATGACTGCGCGACGCACCGCTATAGCCTACGGACCATGCTTGATGAGCGTTCCGATGAACAGCCTGATCCAGCGATTCCATATCCGCCGATGGAGGCAGAGCTCGTCCGCGATCTGCCGGACGGCGAAGGTTGGCAATACGAGCCGAAGTGGGACGGCTTCCGCGGCGTGCTCGAAAACGTCGGCGGCGGGTTGCGCCTCTGGTCGCGAAACGGACGGCCGCTGCTCCGCTATTTCCCTGAACTACTGGCGCTCGGGGATCAGCTCGAAGCGGGCTCCGCGCTCGACGGCGAGATCGTCATCTCACGCGACGGCGTGCTCGATTTCGACGCGATGCAGACCCGGCTGCATCCGGCCGAGAGTCGCATCCGCAAGCTTTCCGCCGATGTCCCAGCGACCTTCATCGCGTTCGACATACTGCTGTGGGAAGGGGACGAGCTGTGGCGGCTGCCGCTCGCCGAGCGTCGCGTAGCGCTCGAGAAGCGCGCTGAAGGGTTCGAGCTCTCCCTCGCGACGCACAACCGCAACGAAGCGCTCCGCTGGTTGGATCAGTTCGAAGTCGCCGGGCTCGACGGCGTGATCGCGAAGCGGCTCGATCGCCCGTACGCGGCCGGCGCGCGCGACGCGGTCGTCAAGGTGAAGCCGGAGAAGACGGCGGACTGCGTGATCGTCGGCTTCCGGCGGAAGGCCGACAGCGACAAGCTCGCGACGCTGCTGCTCGGGATCTACGGCGACGATGGCGAAATCGACTACGTCGGCTCGGCCGCGGTTGCCGCAGGCAAGCACGACGAGATCGCCGCCCGCGTTCTGCCGCTGCTCGTCGACGCGCCCGAGCGCCGCTTCTCGGAGCCGAACCGCTGGACAAAGGCAGGCGGAGGGCTGGAAGAGTCGGCGATCCGGCCGGAGCTCGTCTGCGAAGTGCGCTACGACAAGGTGCAAGGGCAGCGGTTCCGCCACGGGACGCGCTTCCTGCGCTGGCGCCCTGACAAGGATCCGCAAGCCTGCACGTGGGAGCACGTATTGCCTCGCCGGCAGCCAGGGGCTCCCACCGTCGAGAGCCTGCTCGCCCGCCGCTGACCCGGGTACGCTCGCGACCAATGGGCATGCGACGCTGCGCGCTTGGCGCAACACTTCTGGTGTCGCTCGTCGTCGTCTGCGTCGCCGCAGCGGGCCCGCCTGGAGCCTGGACACGCGCGGGGAAGCGTCCCGGTTCGCGGGACTCCGAGGCCGGTCTCGTGCGTACGGCTGACGGCGTCCTGCACGTCATCTCGCTCCGACGAAGCGGTACGAAGCTCGAGCTATGGCAGGTTCGGATCGGCTCCGACGGCAGGCTCCTGGGCTCCAACGCGATCCTGCGCGGCTGGGCGAACCTGGGCAATCCCGCTGTCGTCCTGAGCCCGGACGGCGGGCTGCGGGTCTTCGTCGGTGGCGATCGTGCGCCCGCTGCCGCCAACCCTGGCCTCGTGACAGCGACTTCGCCGGCTGAAGGCGCGCCGTGGACGATCCAGCCGGAGCCGGTGGCCCCAGGCGCGGATGCGGCTGCCACCGACGTCGGCGCAACAACGACGAAAGACGGCACGCCGATCGCCGTCTGGGTTACTCCCACGGGCCTTCGCTACCGCTACGGCGTCGATCCTGCTGGTGCGGATCTCGTCGTTCCGGTGACTGGCTGCTGCGCCCTGCATCCCAACGCCGCGACCGACATCGTCACCGGGCAGCCGTACGCCGCATTTGCTTCAAGTGCGCCGCGCGCGAGCGGCATCGTCGTACAGCCGATCGGCCCTCGCGGAGCCGTCGGGCAGCCGCAGTACGCGCCGGGATCAGCGTCGAAGAACCGTGCCTCCGCGGTCGCATCGGACGAGCGCGTTGCGATCGCGGCACGCCTCGGCGCCAGCGGTGTCTACGTCGCGTACGGCGTCGGCTACCCGACGGTGAAGGGAGTCGCGCTGTGGTCCGTCGGCGCGACGCACGCCGTCCTCCGTCTGCCGGCTCAGGGAGCGTCAGAGATCGCGCTCGCCGCGGCGCCGGACGGCCGCCTTTGGCTGGCCTGGGCGCGCAACGGAGCGAATTACGTGACGCGCACGAATCGAACCGCCACACGCGTTGAACCGGTGCGCGCAATCTCGTCGCCGCCGCGCACAACCGCGATCTGGCGAGTTCAGGGAGTCGGCTCGCTCGGCCCGCTCGACCTTGTGATCAACGTCGACGCAACCGGGGGCACGACGTTCTGGCATCAGCAGATCCTGCCGCTGCTCTCGCTCGCAGTCAGCGCGGTCGCGCAACAAGACGGGGCGACGCGCTACTCGTTCGCGGTCACCGACGCCGGCGATCCCGTCCCGAACGCGACCGTGAAGGTGGGAACGCAGACGCTGACGACAGGTCTCGCCGGAACTGTCGTGCTGACGACGACCGACCAGCCGCTCGCAGCGCTCGCGAGCAAGGCCGGCTACGCAACCGGCTCGGCCCGCGTCCCTAAACCCTAGGGCGACTCGTGCTTCTTCGCGCGCGAAGGCTGGACGCGCGGCGGCTCGCCCGGCATCTTCGGGAAGTTCGGCGGGTACGGCGCCTCGCCCACGCCTGCGGCCTCGTCGCGCTCGACCCAGCCGAGCAGCACGAGCAGGTCGCACACCGCGTTGTCGATCCCGGCCTGCGCATCGCCGAGCGAAGCGAACCGGGCCGGCATCGTGGCAAGGGTGAAGTCCTCGGTCTCGACTTCCGGAAGCTCGTCCCAGGTCACCGGCGCGGACACCGTCGCATCGCGCCGCGCCCGCACCGAGTACGCCGAGGCGATCGTGCGGTCGCGCGCGTTCTGGTTGTAGTCGATGAAGACCTTCGCACCGCGCTCCTCCTTCCACCACGCCGTCGTGACGAGATCGGGCGCGCGCCGCTCGATCTCGCGCGCGAACGCCAAGGCAGCGCGACGGACGACCGGGAACGCCCACTGCGGCTCGATCCGGCAGGCGATGTGAATCCCGCGGTTCCCGGAGGTCTTCGGCCAGCCCGTGTAGCCGATCTCGTCGAGCACCTCGCGCACGATCGTTGCGACCTTCTTAGCGTCGCCGAAGTCGGTCCCCGGCTGAGGGTCGATGTCGATCCGCAGCTCATCCGGATGCTCTGTGTCGCGCCGCCGCGACGGCCACGGATGGAAGTCGACGGTACCGAGGTTCGCCGCCCATGCCACCTGCGCGACCTCGGTCACGCACAGCTCGTCGGCGTGGCGCCCGGACGGGAACGTGACCCGCACCGCCTCGACCCACTCCGGCCGTTTCTCGGGCACGCGCTTCTGATAAATCGCCTCGCCCTCAACGCCGTCCGGAAAGCGACGCAGCTGCGTCGGCCGTTCGTACAGCGCCCGCACGATCCCGTCCGCAACGGACAGGTAGTAGCGGACGAGATCGAGCTTCGTCTCGCCGCGCTCCGGGAAGTAGACCTTGTCCGGACTGGAGACCCGCACGAGGCGCTCCCCCACCTCGAGCTCGATCGCTTCGCTCGCCACGCAGTGACGCTACACCGTGGTAGCCTCGCCTCCTTCCTGCTTTCCGTCTTCGAGGAGTTAGCTGACCATGCGCAAGGTCCTGATTGCAGTCTCCGCCCTCGCCACTCTCGTCGCTCTCGTTGCCGCGACGACAGCAACAGGTGCATCCCGTTCCGCGGCGGCCATCCCCGGCTGCGCGACGGGCTCGCTCAACCTCGTCACGTCCGGCCAGCTGACGATCGGCACCGACAATCCCGCCTACCCACCGTGGTGGGACGGCACCGAGAAGAAGAGCACGGGCTTCAAGCTGAGCAACCCGTACTCGGGCAAGGGATACGAGTCGGCCGTCGCCTACGAGGTCGCCAAGAGGCTCGGCTTCGCGAAGGGCGACGTCAAATGGAAAGCGATTCCCTTTACCAAGTCGTATGCGCCTGGCAAGAAGCCGTTCGACTTCTACCTCGCCCAGGTCTCATACAAGCCGGTGCGTGCGAAAGCCGTCGCGTTCAGCGTCTCGTACTACGACGTCAACCAGGCGGTCGTGGGGCTCAAGGGCAAGCCGATCACGAAGGTGAAGACGGTCGCAGGCCTCAAGCCGTACAAGCTCGGTGTTCCCCTTGGCACGACAAGCTACGACTACATCGTCAAGTACGTCGGCTCGAAGCCGAAGGTCTTCGACACGCTGAACGACGCCGTCACGGATCTCAAGCTCGGGCGGATCGACGGCCTCGTGGTCGACTTCCCGAGCACGGGGTACATCACGGGCGTCCAGGTGACCAACGGCGTCGTCGTCGGTCGCCTACCCACCCAGGGCACGCAGGAGCACTTCGGGCTCGTCCTGGCGAAGGGGAATTCGCTGCTCGGCTGCGTGAACAAGGCGCTAGCCGCGATGAAACGAGACGGGACGCTCAAGCGGCTCGAAGCGCGCGAGCTCGCGGGCAGCGCTCCGCTCTTGAAGTAGTTCGCTGGAAGGCAACCGCAGATCGAGGATCCTCGGCGGGCTGACAGCCGGCGGGGGCGGTCGCACCGTCGCGATCGCCCTCACCAGCACCGCGGTCGTCTTCGGCGGAATCATCGTCGCGGTCGTCGAGTCGCCAGGCTGGCGCGAGGTCAAGCAGTCCTTCTTCAACGGGGCCGAGTTCCGTTCGAACTTCCCCGGTATCGCGTCGGCGTTCCTGACGAACGTCAAGCTGTTCTGCATCGCCGAGGTGATCATCCTCGCGTTCGCGCTGTTCATCGCCGTGCTGAGGAGCCTCCCGGGCCCGGTCTTCTTCCCTGTCCGGCTGCTCGCTATCGCCTACGCCGACTTCTTCCGTGGCATCCCGACGATCCTGCTCATCTACATCCTCGGCTTCGGCGTCCCCGGGCTCCAGCTCGCGGGCGTGCCCAATGGGGAGTTCTTCTGGGGGACGGTCGCGCTCGTCCTCGTCTACACGGCGTATGTCTCCGAGGTGTACCGCGCCGGGATCGAATCCGTGCACCCGAGCCAGAACGCCGCCGGGCGTTCGCTCGGGCTGACCCACGGCCAGTCGCTGCGCTACGTGATCGTGCCGCAGGCGGTCCGTCGCGTGATCCCGCCGCTCCTGAACGACTTCATCGGCCTACAGAAGGACACCGCGCTCGTCGCGCTCCTCGGTCTCGTCGAGACGTTCCGCCAATCGCAGATCGACGTTGCGGGTGACTTTAACTTCACGCCCTACCTCGCAACCGCGCTTATGTTCCTGCTAATCACGATCCCGATGACACGCTTCACCGACTGGCTGATCTCGCGTGACCGCAGGCGACGGCAGGCCGGGGGCGTGACCGCGTGACCGCCGCACTCGAGATCCAGGGCCTGCGTAAGTCGTTCGGCAAGCTGGAAGTGCTGCGCGGAATCGACCTCGAGGTCGCCGAGCACGAGGTCGTCTGCCTGATCGGCGCATCCGGCTCCGGCAAGTCGACGCTCCTGCGCTGCATCAACCTGCTCGAGCCGATCGACGCCGGCCGCGTGACGGTGCTCGGAGAGGAGATCACCGCGCGCGGCGTCAACGTGAACCGCGTCCGGCGGCGGATCGGGATCGTCTTCCAGTCGTTCAACCTGTTCCCGCACATGAGCGTCCTGCGCAACGTGACGCTCGGCCCGCGGAAAGCGCTTGGCCTCTCGCGCGCACAGGCCGAGGAACAGGCAACGGCGCTGCTCGATCGCTTCGGCCTCGCCGAGAAGCGCGACGAGTACCCGGATCGGCTGTCGGGCGGCCAGCAGCAACGCGTCGCGATTGTGCGCGCGCTCGCGATGGAGCCGGCGCTGTTGCTGCTTGACGAAGTGACGAGCGCGCTCGATCCGGAACTCGTCGCAGAAGTGCTCGACGTGATCCGCGAGCTCGCCGCCGGCGGCATGACAATGGTAATCGCGACGCACGAGATGGGCTTCGCCCGCGACGTCGCAAACCGCGTCTGCTTCCTCGACGCCGGCCAGATCCTCGAGCAAGGCACGCCCGCCGAGATCTTCACCGCACCACGCGAGGAGCGGACGCAGCAGTTCCTGCAGCGCATCGTCGACGCCGGCCGGCTGTAAGCTCGGCAGGGATGCTGGAGAACTCGGAACGGATCGACCGCTCAATCGAGCCGCTCGACCACTACATCGTCGTGCAGCCGACAAGCGACGAGACCGAGACGCGCGCCGGGCTGATCCTCCCAGCGTCGGCCGCAGCGGCCGTCGCTGTTCGAACAGGCATCGTCACAGCCGTTGGTGCCGACGCGACAGGCGTCACACCGGGCGACAAAGTGCTGTACCCGCGCGACGCCGGCTTCGAGGTTCGCCTTGGCGGCATCGACGTCAAGGTGCTGAAACGCGAAGAGCTGATCGCCCGCATCCACGACTGACGCGGCCAGCTCCGCCGCCGGCGGGCAACGGTAAGGTCGTGGGCTATTCTTGCGCCCTCTCTGGAGAAGTGGCCGAGTGGCTGAAGGCGGCGCCCTGCTAAGGCGTTAGGTGGGGTATTCCCTGCCTCGAGGGTTCGAATCCCTCCTTCTCCGTCGCGGTTCGCGCGCCCCGCTAACGGCTCCGAACCATCCCTAGTGCGGCCTCTCCAAATGTTTCAACGGGCATGGGGTGGGACCTGGCGTGTTGGTGTCGAGTTGGGATGTATGCGACCTGAGCAGGTGTCGATGCGTCCCCCGTCGGTGTTTGTGTGGCTGCTTGCTGCGGCCGAGGGGCAGCGGCTGAAGCGGCTGTCGAAGCAGGCCAAACACAGCTCGATCAGGAAGCGGGCGGCGATCTTGCTCGCCTAGGCGACCGAGATGAGCGCGCCCGAGATCGCGGAGATGTGGATGACGGACGAGTCGCACGTGCGCAAGGTGATCCACGACTTCAACCAGCACGGCTTTGTTTCGCCGCGCCCTCGTTTTCGGGGCGGGCGGCCCCGCCGAATCTCGAATGACGACCAGGTGCGGATCGTCGCGGTCGCCGGCGCCCGTCCCGATACGCACGGGGTGCCGTTGACGCGCTGGAGTCTTACGAAGCTGTCCGAGCATCTGCGCGGGGAAGGGATCGCGGTCTCGGCCGCGCATCTCGCGCGGATCTTGGCCGAGGCCGGTCTCTCCTTCCAACGCACACGCTCTTGGAAGGCAAGCCCGGATCCCGACTACGAGGCCAGGGCAGCGCGCGTGCTGGAGCTCTACCGCCGCCAGCCGCAGGGCGGCGTCGTGATCAGCTTCGACGAGATGGGGCCGGTCAGCCTCTGTCCCCACCACGGCCGCAGCCGTCTCGGACGAGCGCTACCGATCGCTCGTCGAAACAGTCCCCGCGATCGTGTACGTCGATAACCCGAACGACACCGCGTCGTCCGTCTGTCTCAGCCCACGGTTCGAGGAGTGGCTCGGGCACAAGGTTGCAACGATCCTCGAGATGCCGACGTACTGACTCGAGAACGTCATCCACCCAGACGACTGTGACGCTGTCGTCGCCAGCTTCGCTCGCAGCCGTAACGGAGAGCGCGTCTGCATCGAGTACCGCTGTATCGCCACGGACGGACGGTCGTGTGGGTCTACGACGACTCGGTTCCCGTCCTCGGGACGGACGGCGTCGTCACCGAGGTCCGCGGCTTTCTCGTCGACATCACCGACCGCAAGTCGAGCAGATGGTCGTAAACCTCGTCGTCAACGCGCGCGACGCCACGCCCGAAGACAGCACGATCGCGATCTCGATCGCGACGCGGAATGTCGGCGTTCAAGCCGGCGAGCACGACGGCGCGCCACCTGGCGACTACGTCGCGCTCAGCGTCTCCGACACGGGCGTCGGTGTCGACCCGAGGTGCGCAACCAGATGTTCGAGCCGTTCTTCACGACAAAGGACGTTGGCGAGGGAACAGGCCTCGGCCTTGCGACAGTGCACGGGATCGTCGAGCGAAGTGGCGGCGTGATCAGCGTCGAGAGCGCTCTCGGCGAGGGCACGACCGTCAGGGTGCTGTTCCCACGGGTCGATACCGTTGCCGAGGTGGCCCCGCCCGCGCCGGCGCCGCCGCTGAGGGCCGATGGCGAGTCGATCCTCGTCGTCGAGGACGACCCCGATGTGCGCGCTCGTGCGTCTCGCTCCTGAGAGCGCCAGATACAGCGTGATCGAGGCGCCCGATCCGGGCGGGCGATCCTCGTCGCGTCGCAGGCGGCAACCGAGATCGACATGGTGCCGACCGATCTCGTGATGCCCGGGATGAAGGGGCGGGAGCTGGCCGAGAGCCTCGTGACCGTGCGCCCCGAGATGAAGGTGCTGCTGATGTCCGGCTACACCGACGACGAGGTGGTGCGCCACGGCGTGTCGGGCGCGTCGGCGTTCATCCAAAAGCCGTTCCTCCCCACCGAGCTTGTCGCGAAAGTGCACGCCGTGCTGCAAGGCTCGTGCCGCTAGTCGCTAGTCTGGGCGGTCGCTCGGAGAGGTGGCAGAGCGGTCGAATGCGGCGGTCTCGAAAACCGTTAGGGGTCGTTAGGCTCCTCGAGGGTTCAAATCCCTCCCTCTCCGCTTGATACGCCGGATCCCCAGTTGTGAAAGGGGTTTTCGCACGATCGACTTGCTCATGAATGGGCGACTTGGATCACGCTCCCGTCCGCTCAGATCCGCCTGAGCGCGGCCGACAATGGCGCGCAAGTGGCGCGCACTCTTCCGACCCCGACTACGAACACTCTTGACGATGCCGCTTGTCGTTGGACGGCGCATACCGGGTTCCGGCGGAATAGAGTTGGGCGGTGATTCGCCTACTCCCGATCGTTGCGTTCGCAGGTCTTCTGATCGTCGCAGCTGGTGCGCTCGCCGCAGGACCAGCCGTGCAATTGACGCCCAAGGACCAGGCGAGAGCACG
>JANYJX010000055.1 GCA_025358355.1 Actinomycetes bacterium
CTTGCCGACGCCGGCCGGGCCGAAGACCGAGACGAGGTGAGGTAGTTGCTCGTCCGTGACCCGACGCCAGAGCGCCTGCAGAAGGTCGAGCTCGTTCGACCTGCCGACGATGGATGTCTGGGTCGTAATCCGCTCGCCGGCTGCGGTCGTGGCGCGCGTCGCGACCCACACGGGAAGCGCGTGCTCCTTGCCCTTGGCGACGACAGGCGGGGCCGACTCGTACTCGATCGCATCGCGGGTCGCGAGATAGGTCTCCTCCCCGACGATGACCCCGTCCACCGGAGCCGCGTTCTGCAGACGCGATGCCGTATTGACGACGTCGCCGGCAATCATCGATTCGCCGAAGGCCGGCCGTGCGTCTAATGCCACGAACGCCTCGCCGGTGTTGACTGCTATCCGCAGGTGGAGATCGTCGGC
Source organism: Actinomycetes bacterium (assembly GCA_025358355.1). Taxonomy (GTDB): domain Bacteria; phylum Actinomycetota; class Thermoleophilia; order Gaiellales; family Gaiellaceae; genus Gaiella. Next base: position 418 of record JANYJX010000055.1, read on the forward strand.
AGCCAGGGTGTCCCGAATCACAAGCGCCGCACGAACCGCACGCTCGGCGTCGTCGCCGTGCGCTACAGGGGCACCGAAGATGCCCATCACCGCGTCGCCGATGAACTTCTCGACCACACCGCCGAACGATTCGATCTCCCGGCGAACACGATCGTGATACGGCCTCAGAATCGCCCGGACATCCTCCACGTCTAGTTTCTCAGCATGCGCGGTGAACCCGACAAGGTCGACAAAGATGACAGTGACAACGCGACGCTCCTCGCGGAGCGGCCTCGCCTCCCGGAGCGAAGCGCCACAAGCGAGGCAGAACCGCGCATGACTCGGATTCTCCTGACCACAGGCGATGCAAGGAACCACGATGCAAGCCTACGGTGCGAACAGCGAGCGTGCTTACTGCGTGACGACGCGGGCGAGCTCTTCGATCGACGTCAGCCCGGCTGAGACTTTCGCGATACCGTCGTCCCACAGGGAGCGCATGCCATTCGCCGCTGAGACGCGCTCGATCTCGGCGCGCGACGCACCGCTGGCGGCCAGGGCTTCGAGCTCGTCGTTCATGATCAACAACTGGAAGATGCCGATCCGGCCGCGGTAGCCCGTCCGGTTGCAGCGCGGGCACCCGACTTTCCGATAGAGCACCATTCCCTCACGCTGCGCGGCGATCTCCGGCGTGATGCGGGCCGCGAGCAACTCGTCAACGCTCGGCATGTACATCTCGCAACAGTTCGCGCACAACTTCCGCGCGAGCCGCTGGGCCAGCACGGCAGAGACAGCCGACCCGGTCAGGAACGGCTCGACGCCCATCTCGCTAAGGCGCGTGATGGCGCCCGGCGCGTCGTTCGTGTGCAAGGTCGACAGGACGAAGTGACCGGTGAGGGCCGACTCGATCGAGATCTTCGCCGTCTCGGTGTCGCGAATCTCGCCGACCATGATCACGTTGGGATCCGAGCGCAAGATAGTCCGGAGTGCACCCGCGAAGGTCAGCCCCGCCTTGACGTTGATCTGCACCTGGTTCACGCCGAGCACCCGGAGCTCGACCGGATCCTCGACCGTGATGATGTTGATCTCGGGCCGGTTGATCTCGGCAAGCGCGGCGTAAAGAGTCGTCGACTTACCCGACCCGGTCGGGCCGGTCACGAGGAGGGCGCCGGTCGGCTTGCGGATGATCTCGCCGATGCGGGCGCGCATTGTCTCCGAGAGACCGAGCGACTCGAGCGTCGGCATGTTCCGCGACTTGTCGATCAGGCGCATCACCACCGACTCACCGTCGACCGTCGGCAACACTGCGAGGCGGATATCGAGCAGGCGGCCGACGGAGCGCGCGTTCAGCGACATGCGGCCGTCCTGCGGTTTGCGCCGCTCGGCGATGTCGAGCTTTGCGAGCACCTTGAGACGCGTGGTAACGCCGCTCGCCATCTTCTTCGGAATCCTCTGCACCTCAGTCAGCACACCGTCGACACGCACGCGGACGACGAGGCAGTCCTCCTGCGGCGCGAAGTGAATGTCGCTAGCCCCGTCGCCTGCGGCCTGCATGATGATCGAGTTGACGAGCCGCACGAGCGGGGCATCCGAGACACCGTCCTCGGCCTCGAGATCGTCCTCGTCGTCCTCGACGACGAGCACATCGTCGAGCGCGGATTGCGTCTCGTTGAGCTCGGCGTTACGGGTGAGCTTCTCGATCTCGTGGAAGATGTCGTCGCGTACCGCAACGACGAGGTCGAGGCCGTAGCGCGTCGACAGCCGAAGCTCGTCGATCGCGTGGATGTTCCCCGGATCGGCCACTGCGACCCGCAGCCGATCTCCGACCAACGCGATCGGGACTGCTTCGGCGCGCTGGAGCGTCGCGACGGGGATCGAGCCGGTCGCGTCCATTGGCAGTGCAGAGCCGCCGAGCTCGACGAACGGCAAGTCGTAGCGCCGCGCGAGCGCCGCCGCGATTCCGTCCGCCTGCGCGACTCCTTCGTCGGCAAGCGCCTGAGCGAGCGAGCCCGTGCCGGCGCGTCCGCGAGCTGCAGCAAGCCGGTCGGGCGGAACGAGCTCCGTGAGCGCGACCAGGTCCGCGACGAGGTCGGCAACCGTGTCGAAGCCGGCGTCCTTCTCGGCCCCGACGACGGGCTCGGCCGGTGGATCGTCCTCCCGACGCTTGTGCGTGCGGAGCGGCGCTGCTTTCCCGATGTTCAACGGCGCGCCTTCACTTGCTCAGCCCCAGATACCAGTGGAGGATCGGATGCCCGGCGAACAGCGCAACGATCGCACCGAGCGCAAGGAACGGCCCGAGCGGGACCTTCATGCTCCGAGCAGCACCGCCGTGGCGGGCAAAGAGCACCACCGACGGCACAAGCGCCGAAAGCAGGCCGATCATCAGGGCAACCGAGACTGTGCGTCCGAGCATGGCACCGACGAGCAGCATCAACTTCACATCGCCCATGCCCATCCCGCGCGGATGGACGACCGCAGCGATGAAGAGGAACAACGCAGCCGCAAACGCCGCGAGTGGCCACTCGAAGCTCGGCTGCCTGATCTCCTGCGCGAGGAGCACAACCACCGTGGCCGGCAGGACGATCCGGTCCGGGAGAATTCGAAGCTCCAGATCGATGGCCGAGAGCACGACGAGCACGACACAGAAGCCAGCCGCCAGCAACGCGTACGGCGTCAGCCCGAAACGCAGGGCGCAACCTCCGACGAGCAGACCGGTCACGAGCTCGACCGCCGGGTAGCGCGGCGAGATCTTCGCCTTGCAGGTGCGGCAGCGCCCGCGCAGCACGAGGTACGAGACGACCGGGATGTTGTCGCGGCTCGCGATCTCGGTGCCGCAGCTCATGCACGCGGAGCGCGGCTTGACGAGGGAACGGCGGAGAGGCAGCCGCGCTGCCACAACGTTGAGGAAGCTGCCGATTGCGAGCCCCGGCGCGGTGAAGGCGGCTGCGAGTGCCACGTTCATTTCGTGCGCCTTCGGACGATCGGTGAGGTTCTACGCCGCATCAGCATTCCTGCTCACCCATCGGCACCGTAGACGCACCACTTTAGGCAGGAAAGCGCGGAACTTGAGCCCCGGAAGCAAGGCTTTTTCCGCTAACCGGCGTCGGCGGTGCGGAGCATCGACCCGGCGATGCGGGCAACGTTCGGCGTCGGGCTGGCCGTGGCCGTGTCGCTCGCCGCGTTCTTCTCAGCAGACTCGAGGGCGACGAGGAAATCGTGGCGGTTCGTTGCGTAGTTCGCGGCAACACCGCGCTCGATCGAGCCGTCCAGAACGAGGGCGATCAGCGAGCTCGAGAAGCTCTGCATCTCGTAGTACTCGCCGGCCTCGATCGCATCGGTGATCTCGTCTGGGCGGTTCTCGCGGATCAGATCCTGGATACGCGCGTTCGAGACCATCACTTCGACCGCAGGAACGCGGCCACCGGCGATCGACGGGATCAGCCGCTGGCTGACGACGCCGCGCAGCGTGCCGGCGAGAATCGAGCGGATCTGCTGCTGTTTCGCGGGCGGGAAGAACTCGATCATGCGCCCGAGCGACTCGGCCGCGTCGATTGTGTGCAGTGTCGAGAAGACGAGATGGCCCGATTCGGCCGCCTGCAACGCGGTGTGCGCGGTCTCGGTGTCGCGGAGCTCGCCGATCAGGATGATGTCCGGATCCTGGCGCAGCACGCGGCGGAGGGCCTGCTCGAAGCTGACGGTGTCGAGTCCGATCTCGCGCTGGTTGACGATGCAGCCGCGGTCGGCGTGGAGGATCTCGATCGGATCCTCGACCGTCACGATGTGCTGGCGGCGCGTCCGGTTGATGTGGTCAATCATCGCGGCAAGGGTCGTCGTCTTGCCCGAGCCGGTGGCGCCCGTGACGAGGATCAGGCCGCGGTGCTCGGCGGCCAGGCGTCTGACGCCGGGCGGCAGGTGGAGCTGATCGAAGTTCGGGATCTCGCTCGGGATCACGCGGAACGCGAATGAGATGGCGCCGCGTTGCCGGAAGCCGTTGACGCGGAACCGTGGCAGCGTCGGGTGCGAGAACGCGATGTCGAGGTCGCCTGTCTCCTCGAACGACTCGCGCCGCCGCGGGGAGATCGCGGTGATCGCCTCGAGCACGTCGTCGAGATCGCCCTCGCCGAGCGGCAGGTGATCAGGAAGAGGCTCGAGCTCACCGTCCATGCGGATGACCGGCGGCTGGCCGAGCTTGAGGTGCACGTCGCTGGCACCGGAGGCGACGACCTGCTCCAGGAGAGATACAAGCTCCACGGCCACCTATTCGGCAGCGCGAGCGACTGTCTTTAGCGTGCAAGCCGCGCGAGGAGCCGCAGCGGCGGTCGAGCGAGGCCGCGAGCTTCATCCGGATGGCGAATCTCACCGGCCAAAAGACCCGCAACGATGCCGAAAACGCCGGGTGAGCGGGCAGCCCAGAAGCACACAGCGGGATGCCTATCCATCGCCTTCTTCGCCGCCCAGGACGCCGTTGCGTGGTGGTCGAGCGCGGTCGCGAGGCGCGGCGCGTAGCTCTCGCGCTCGCCGCTCAGGATCGACTCCGCTGCGAGCTTCCCCGAGACGAACGCCTCGTAGATCCCGTCACCTGACAGCGGGTCGACAAGCCCAGCCGCGTCGCCGACAAGCAGAACGCGATCCGCGGCGGGAGCGCAGCCGACCGGCCGCATCGGCAAGCGATGGCCTTTCACCTCGGTCAGCTTCTCGACAGGCACGCCATGCGCGTCGGCCAGGCGAGCGAGGTGATCGCGGAGTCGCGGCCCTTCGCTCTGCCAGCCGCCGACGCCGAGGTTCGCGTGGTCGCCCTTCGGGAAGACCCACGCGTAGCCGCCGGGAACGACGCCCAGCTCCACAACAGCGCGGCCTCTGTATCGCTCCGGATCGAGGACATCCCACGAGACGTTTCCCTCGAGCGCCACTCCGCGAACGATTGCCTCGCCGAGACCGGCGCTCTTCGCGACGACGCCGTTCGCGCCGTCGGCGCCGACTACGACATCAGCCTTGACGCGCACGCCGCCAACGCGTCCATCCACGCCGTCGGACCCAATCGCAAGATCGTCGACGCGCGTGTCGTCGCGGAACTCGGCGCCGGCCTCTACGGCCTGCTCGGCCAGATGGGCATCGAGCCGGCGGCGCTGCGTCATCAGGATCATCGGCTCGCCACAGTCGCGCGCGAATCTGCGCCG
>JANYJX010000025.1 GCA_025358355.1 Actinomycetes bacterium
GCGCACCACCCGAATCACACCGCTGCCACTGGAAACCAAACGTCGGCGCCGGCGAACCCGACCACGTCCCCGACGACCCAGACAACACCTGACCCTGCACCGCTGAGCCAGACACCACCGGCAACGACGTATTCACCGGGGCGGAGCTTGCGCCGCCGCACGACGGGAACTTGAACGAGCCCACGCGGGTCTGCCAGTTCGTCCCGGTCACGGCGTAGTACTCCTGCGTGTACCAGAACGTGCAGCCGTCCGAGGGATCGACGGAGAGCATGCTGTAGTCGCCCCAGCGGCTGTTCGCCACTGTCTGCGAGCCGGCACCGGTGATCAGCGTGCTCTCGCCCTGTGGGAGGGTTCCGAGCGGGTCGCCGATCAGCCGTCCGACGTACCGGATCGATGGATGCACGGCGCTAGCCGAGTCCGAATACCCGACTGCGATGTCGCCGTTCGCGTCGAGTGCAGCCGATCCCATCCAGCGGCTCTCCGTGTTCGCGCTATCGCCGGCGTACGTCCCTTGCTGGAAGAGGGTGGGCGATGTGCTCGTGTTCCTGATCTCGTACCAGCGGATGCCACCCTGGTTCGTACCCACGTTGACGGTGTGGCTGACGACTTCGGCCTCGTAGGTGCCGAAATTGCGGTAGGCGTTGCGGAACATCAGACGGTCCGAGATCGCATCGAGCTTTGCCGCCGTTCCGAGCTGTGCGATGCACGAGCGCGCGAAGTTGCACATGTTCGCGTTGAACGTGGCCACGGGGAGCACTGCCGCTTGCGTGAAGGTGGAGTTCGCCGGCGTCGTCCAGTCGACGTGGAAGTCCCACTGCTGCAGCCGGTTGGCCGGGTCGCCGAGAGAGGTGCCCTGTAGAGCCAAGTAGTGGTTCGGCGCACCGGCGGGCGGAGGTGTCGCGCCGTCGACATCGGCGGGGAGCAGGCTCGAGAAGCTCGAGGTCGACGAGCTCGCACCAAGGTCGATGTAGACAGCGCGCGCCGACAGACCCAGCAGCATCCGCGCACGTTCGTAGGCGACGACGCCGGAGCCGCTGAACGTGCTCGTCGACAGAGTGAACTGGTTCGCCGACAGGTAGTACGCGTCGGGCCAGACGCCGAATTTCGGGTAGTCGTTGAGCAGCGTGTTGCTGTACGGGAAGTCGTAACGGAACCACGAGCCTGTCGGGTCGTTCGTCTGCGAGATCGCGATGCACTCATGGGACGACGTCGCTCCGATCGCGAACTGGGTCATCATCCAGCGGTCTGCGAGTTGGTCGTAGAGCACGACCGGGTCGCCGTCGTTGTTGGTCTGGCAGATGCCACCAAAACCGCTCCAGAGCGTGTTGGTCGGAGAGGGCCCGATCAACTTCGTCCCGGTCTTGTTGAAGATCGTGAACGTCAGGTTGACGACCTGGATGTAGTTACTCGGGCCGACATCGCCGTTCGTATCTGGCGGAAAGACGAGGCCCCCGTTGTTCGTGTTCTGTGCACCTGCGAAGTTGGCGATCGGACTTGGCCCGGCGATGGGCGTCTGGACATGCGCCTGCAGCGCACCGTCCAGACCACCGGGGATTCGCACGACCCGCGGGATCTCGTTCTCGACCTCGTCGCCCTTTCGGGGCACGGGCGGAGCTGGCGGGATCGACCGCAGCGGCTGCGAGACATCGTGGTGCGCTTCGGAGATCACCTTCGGTTGCCCGGCCGAAAGCCGGAGGTTCCCGCTGCCTGCGTTCGTGGTGAGCCAGACCGGGACACCAAGCAGGGCTACGATCGTTGCGACGCGGACGATCTGGCGGCGGGACACTCGCCAAGTCTCGTTGTTCTCGGCGCCCATTTCAACCACCTACCGCCGCGCGAGTGAACACATCGCGGTTGGCCGGCCAGGCTCTACGTGATCCACGCCGCGGCCGTCGATCGTTCCCAGTGCCCCCAGCCGGAATTGAACCAGCGCAAGCGGTTGAGTTCCATACCCCTGTTTTCCTAGAAACGTGAACAGGAAAAGTGTGAGGTACGAACCCTGGCCCCTCTGGGGGGATAAGAGATGGGGATAGGTGGACCGCACACACCAACCTGCGGCTGGACGCACAACGGCGCTTTCTGGGAGGCGGTCTCGTAGATGGGTATGGCGGAGGCCGCCGTCGAGTGGCTCCGGCCGCTTGCGCACCCAGCACGCGAGGTGAGTTGCCTGGCGCGCTATGCGACCGTGACGACCAGCCGCAAGTTGTTGTCGGGGCCGATGGTCTTGACGCTCATCGCGCCGGGCATCTCGACGGTCTTCGTGCCGAGCCTGTAGACGCCCTTCGTCGAGAACGCCAGCGTCATGCCGCCGTTCATCATCATCGGCCCGCCGATGCGGATCCGCGCGGGGCCGGTGAACTGCAGCATCTGGTGCGCGTCAACGTCCAGGTCGCGGATCGAGAGCTTCTGACCGACCTTGAGGTGCAGTCGCATCATCGCCGCGGTGGTCTTGCCGTTCGACCAGACGTGGCAGCCCTTCTGGACGTGCTGAATGGTCAACATCGCTGTCGCGGGCGAGGCGGCCGCGACAGCGATGTTGCTGCCCATTCCGGCTCCCATCCGAAGTGGCGAAGCTGTCGTCGTCGTCTGCCGCGGTACTGCGAACGCGACGGCGGCGATCATCCCTGCCCCGACGAGAAAGCCAGTCAGTGTGAACAAGAGATTGCGCATCCCAGCTCACCTCCTTGATTGTCGTGCTCGGGTGAAAGCACTGTGCCCTCACTCGATGTGATCGGCGTCCGGCCGCACCCCGTTCTCACCTTCCCGGAACCACCTCTCGCTGCTGCGGACTTTCCGCAACGCCAAATGACCCATGTGCGACCAAGGCCTCGCCAACTGGGCGTCCGGTGACTCGGAACGCTTCCTGCGGCCGATTAGCGCGTGCGTGCGAAGCGCTGGACGGCTTCGAGCAGCTCCTCGGTCTTCGTGAGAGCGTCAGCGGCGTCCCCGGATTGGAGCGCGCCAGCGACGCAGTGACGGACGTGGTCGTCGAGGATCTTGAAGGCGAGCGACTCGAGCGCGGTGTTGACGGCGGCGATCTGGGTGAGGATATCGATGCAGTAGCGGTCGTTCGCGACCATCTTCTCGATGCCGCGTACCTGGCCTTCGATCCGGTGCAGGCGCTTGACGAGCGCGTCCTTGTCCTTCGTGTAGCCGTAGGTCGGTGTGGTTGTGATTTCAGTCATGCCCGTGCTCCTTGTCGTGCGCTGCGGAAGCGTCGCAACCGCAACGAGTTGGTGACCACGAACAGGCTGGAAGCGGCCATCGCGGCGCCGGCGACGATCGGGTTCAGGAGCCCGGCGACCGCGAGTGGGATTGCGGCGACGTTGTAGGCAAAGGCCCAGAAGAGGTTCCCTTTGATCGTCCGCAGCGTTCTGCGAGCGAGTCGGATGGCGTCGGCGGCTGCGCGTAGGTCGCCGGAAACCAGGGTCAGGTCGGAGGCTTCGATCGCTACGTCGGTGCCGGTGCCGATCGCCAGGCCGAGGTCGGCCTGGGCCAGGGCTGGCGCGTCGTTGACGCCGTCGCCGACCATCGCGACCTGGTGCCCCAGGGCCTGTAGCCGTTTGATCTCGGTGACCTTGTCGTCGGGGTAGACCTCGGCCAGCACGCGCTCGATGCCGACCTCGCGGGCGACCCGCTCGGCCGTTTCCTTCGAGTCGCCGGTTAGGAGCACCGGGGTCAGGCCGAGCTCTTTGAGCTCGCGGATTGCTTCCGCGCTCGACGCCTTGACGGTGTCGCGGACGGCGATCGTCGCCCGCGCCGTGCCGTCCCAGGAGACGACGATCTCACCATTCTGCCGCCCGACGACGACCTCGTGGCCGTCAACAAGTCCGGAGACGCCGACGCCGGCCTGATTACGGAAGCTCGCGACCTCAGGCAGCTGGCCGATCTCGGCCCGCGCCGCCCGGGTAACCGCTTGCGCGATCGGATGCTCGCTTGCCGCCTCGACGGCGCCGGCGAGGCGCAGGACATCGACGCGCAAAGCGCCGTTCAGGAGCGCCACCTCGACCAGCTCCATCTTCCCCTCGGTCACCGTGCCGGTCTTGTCGAGCACGATGATGTCGATGCGGCGGGTCTGTTCGAGGATCTCGGGGCCCTTGATCAGGATGCCCATCTGGGCGCCGCGCCCGGTGCCCACCATCAGCGCGGTGGGTGTCGCGAGACCGAGCGCGCAGGGGCAGGCGATGATCAAGACGGCGACAGCTGCGGTGAACGCTGTCGCTGCCGAGGCGCCGGAGACGAGCCAGCCGGCAAGCGTCGAGAGCGATAGAACGATCACGATCGGCACGAAAATCGCGGAGACACGGTCGGCGAGCCGCTGCACGGGCGCCTTCCCGGACTGGGCCGCGTCGACCAGGCGCGCGATCTGCGCCAGCGCGGTGTCCGCACCGACCCGGGTGGCGCGCACGACCAACCGTCCGTACGTGTTGACCGTGGCACCGGCAACCTCGGATCCTGTCTTGGCCTCGACCGGCAGCGACTCGCCGGTGAGCATCGACTGGTCGAGCGCCGACTCGCCCTCGACAACAACGCCGTCGGTCGCGATCTTCTCCCCGGGTCGGACGACGAACAGGTCGTCGACCTGCAGCTGATCGATGGGGATGAGGATCTCCTCGCCGGCGCGCAACACGTGGGCTTCCTTGACGCCGAGCTCCAGAAGCTTGCGGATCGCCTCCGAGGAGCGGCCCTTGGCGTGCGCCTCGAGGTAGCGGCCAAGCAGAATCAGCGTCGTCACCACCGCCGCCACTTCGAAGTAGGTATCGATGCCAAGGCCGCCGGCCAGGACGACCGTCGACCACGACCAAGCCGCGAGCGTTCCGAGCGAGATCAATGTGTCCATCGTGGCTGCGAAATGACGAGCGGTCTTCAACGCCACGCGATGGAAGCCAATGCCCGAATAGAAGACGACCGGCGTCGAGAGAACGAGTGCCACCCACTCCCAGCCGGCAAACTGCAGCGGCGACAGCATCGCCAGAAGAGCGACCGGGAGCGTGAGGGCGACCGCGACCACTAACCGGCGCGTCAGCACGGCGAGCGGCTCGTCGTGGTGATGGTGCCCGCCGGCCTCGTCATGACCCTCGCGCGAGCCGTAGACCGGGGCAGCTTGGCGCGCGTAGTAGCCAACCGACTCGACCGCACCCACCAGCTGATCGACAGTGACGGACGGGTCGCAGTGAGCGGTCGCCTGCTCGGTAGCGAAGTTGACCGTCGCCTCGACACCTTCGAGCTTGTTCAACCTCTTCTCGATCCGAGCCGCGCAAGAGGCGCACGTCATCCCTTCGAGGTCGAGCTTGAGCTCGCTCGTCTTCGCGGCCATGTCGGCGAGGGCAGCCATCATGCCGCCTTGTATCCGGCCTGGTCGATCGCCGCGCGGAGCGCCCGGTCGTCGAGCCTGTCGCCCCGGACGACGACGAGCTTCGTGCCGAGGTCGACGCTCACCGACTCGACGCCAGCAACCTCCTGAAGCTCCCCACGCACGGCAGCCTCGCAATGGCCGCAGCTCATCCCGGGGATGGTGTAGGTGATCTCGTTCATCGTGGCACCTCCGCGGTTTGTATACCCGCATAGGGTATCACAGTGGCTTCCTTGGAATGCTCCCGCTCGTACTGCGCGCGGCAGCCCGGCGCCTAGAAGAACAGCTTCTTGCCCGGGTGTTCGTGCATGACGGCGCGGTTGGGCGCGGCGAGCATGCCGCAGACCGGATCGCGCTCGAGCGACGCGATCTCCTCCAACTTCCGGTCCGCGAGCCAAAGGACGCGATCGGCGATCTCGCGCAGGCGCTCGTCGTGGCTAACAATGTGGACGGTTGTCCACTCGTCCTTGGCGAGCTGCCGCAGGAGGCGCATCGTCTCGGCGCCGCGGGCCGAGTCGAGGTTGGCGGTCGGCTCGTCGGCCAGGATCCGGGCCGGCTGGTTGGCGACTGCGCGGGCGATCGCGACCCTCTGCTTCTCGCCGCCCGAGAGCTGTCGACAGCGAAGCCGAGGCGATCCTGAAGTCCGAGTTCACTCAGCAGGCTCCGGGCGCGATCGTCCGCCGGCTGGCCGCGGCGGCCGGCCAGGTTGGGCGCAACTTCGACGTTCTCCTGGGCGAGCACTACCTCGCCCGTTCCCGCGGCGCGCGTCCCTTAGCCAGTGACCACGGGCCGCCACGTCGGCCCGCGTCGTCGCCAACTCCGGCAACACCGACGTCTGCGACAGGAAATCCCGCGTCCCAGCTAGCCCAACGACGACCGGCGGCTGGTGACCGAGATAGGTCGTCACCTGCCCGCCCATCCCGCGCCTTAGCCCCGACAGGTAGGAGCACAAGCGCGACCGCCGCAGCAACCGCCAGTAGCGCGACGACGAGCTTGGCCGGCTCAGCTAGCAGCTGCCGCCGTGCGACAGGGACGCTACTTGCTGTGATGGCTCGCATGGCCTGAGGGCTGCTGGATGCCGGGACTCGCCGGCTTGGCGGAGCCGCCGGTGACCCATGGCCCGATCACGAACGAGGAAAGCGCATACATGCCGGCGAAGACGACGACCGCCAGGGCGGGCGCGAGCCACGTCTTGAAACGGCGGTACAGACGGCGCAACAACGGTAGGGAGAGCAGAAGCCCCAGGGCGAAGAACAGTGCCTTGCCGCCGAGGCCGTCCAAGAGCGCGGCGCCTGCGAGTGGCCCGACGTGGTGGAGGACATGCGGGGCAAGTCCGCTGATCACTCCCCAGGCGGAGACGGCGACCGCCCAGACACGTCCGTGGATCCCACGGCCGGGCTTGGGTGCCGTGACAACGGTAGAGGTCGCGTTCATCGTGCGCCTACGATCGGTTTCGGTGTTTCCGCGGGCGTCTGGTGCAGGTGTGGGATGAAGCGCGGCACGCGTCCCATGTAGCGGCCGTAGACAGTGCCGAGCTCGGCAAGAACCTCGCATTCCTCGCGGATCGCCAAGCGCCTGTAGACGTAGAGGAGCACTGGGAACATCAGCAGGGTCGCGAGTGTCGGCCATTGCAGTAGGAAGCCGACCATGATCAGGATCAGACCGACGTATTGCGGGTGGCGGATGCGGGCGTACGGGCCATCGGTCGCGACCGTGCTGGCGCGCTGCGCTGCGTAGAGGTGGCGCCAGGCAGCAGCAATCAGCCAGAAACCACCGCCGATGAAAACGTAGCTCGCGAGATGGAACGGTGACAGGTGCGGGTCACCCTTCCAGCCGATCAGGTCAGTCCAGAGGTGGCCTGCGTTGTGGGAAAGATTGACCCCGGGGATCAGACCCGCGAACGGCCCGGTAAGCAGATAGACGGTCAGCGGGTAGCCGTACATCTCCGTGAAAAGCGCGACTACGAAGGCCGAGAAGCCACCCAGAGCCCGCCAGTCACGCTTCGTCTTCGGATGGAAGAAGCTGACCGCGAAAACGATGAACAGCAGCGAGTTGAAGGCCACGAGCGCCCAGAGGCCGTAGCCGTTGTCGATCATCGCCGGCCGCCACCAACCGGGGACGCCTTCTCCTCGGCCTCACGCTCTTCGATCTGGCAGTCGAGATCGCCACGTTGGCGTCGTAGCTCCTGTAGCGAGGTCGTCGTGTCGCCGCGACTGTGGCCATTGCCGGCGGTGTGGTTCTGCGCGTGGCCGTTGGCGTCACCGCCGTGGCCCCCGCCCATCATGCCGCGCATCATGAGGATCATCGCCAGCGGGCAGGCCAGGATCAGCAGGAAGAAGAGGTAGCTACCCATTGTCAGACTCCTTTGTGGATTTGCTGACCGCCGAAGCGGGCACGTGCCCGCGACGCGAGAGCGCTCGTTTGCGAGGTAAGAGGCTGCAAGCCACGGATCGTGCGCCAGGTTGCGACGCTCACACCGATGAGAACAAGTTGGAAGGCGGGAAGCAGGAAGTCGAGGTCGACGCTCGCGTCGAAGCCGCTCCTTAGGATCAGCCACGGGTGGCTGCCGCCGTTGGCGAGATGAAAGTTGACCGCCATGAAGATGGCGCCGAGCGCAGCCACGATCGAGGTCGCGAGAACAGCCAGCCGACCGGTATCGGGCAGCCGTTCCCAGCGGGTGAGCCAAGCCAGTGCGACGGCGATCAGGGCAACCCCGACAAGCAGCTCGCCGATTTCGATCAGGTAGCCGAAGACCGCGCCCTGCGGGATGATCGAGCCATCAACGAAGTTCCTGTACCAGCCGGGAGCGCTCTTCACCCGGTCGTGCAGATCAGCCGCCAACCCAGTGGGAAACCCGCCACGCAGGATCTTGCTCAGCCCCGAGTTGAGCAACTCGTAGCCGACGAACGCCTGGATCGGAAGCAAACCGATCAGCAGCAAGCGGGTCGCCGCAATGGTTGGTTGGGTCGGGACTTGAGTGGGCACCTTCAGCCTCCTGCTGCCTTGATGAACCCAGCATGCCTCCTGGAACCCCCTCCTGGTGTCCGTGCCCTCCACATACCAGGTGGGGGTAACTACTGATCCGTTCTGAAGCCTCAAGGTCGTCCGGCGCGTCCAGCGGTTGCGCCGGGCCGTTCGGGAACGGGTTAGGCGCCTGGAATAAGGACGATTAGCCGCCGCGCTGGCTGATCGCAACCATCGGACGCGGGGTTGGAATCGCACACTCCCGGGCTAGCCATGCGCCAGTTCGGCCTCCCTCGGTCGGCGGTCTGAGATTGAGCTGCTCGCGTGGCCGTCAGGACCTGCTGGTTGTGTGGCGCTCGTGGTGCAGAGCCAACCTGACTGCCGCGTAGATGGCGACAGCGAGAACGACGATCCAGAAGAGCATCATCGGCACCATCCAGTACCAATCCCAGCCATCAATGCCATACCCGTGCATCATCGGAGAGCCTCCTGTTGGTGATCTGCTGCATCGTCGCGCGGCGGCGCGAGTTTCGCTTCGCTGCGTACGCGGATCAGCTTGCGGGAAACCACTGCTTCACGCCCTTCAAATGGGTGGGCGGCCGCACACCGGACGGTCGCGGAGGTTCCACAGCCGCGATCAGGGTAATTGCTGATGACGCGCAAGAGGCAGGCGGTTACGAGTAGGCATATGAGCACTCGCCGGGCCTTTAGGAGCCGCCCTCTTTGCGATTCTGGTGCTCGCTGGCACCGGACTCGTCATCGAGCGAGCGTCCCGCTCCCACACCGTGGCTGTCGACCCGCACGGCACAGCCCTTCCAGCGCAACGCCAACTGCAGATCTCCAGCATGATGCCGTCCCCGTCCAACTCCGACGGTCTTCGCGCGAAGCTCGTGAGTGGGACGATGCCAACCGCGGCAGTCGACGCGACCGTTCTCACCGACGAGGAGTGCCAACCGGACACACACGGCCTCTCCCACTGCCTCAACCGTCTGCGCCTACCGGACGGCAGCCAGATCCAGGTGCGTCATCCGCACGACATGACGCTCGTGGCATGTCTCGCTCCCGGTGAACACGTCAGACTCGTGCCGCCGCCCGCCACGTAGGCTCCCGCCGGATCGTTCGAAAGCGGCGGTGCGCGCTTGTTCCGAGGTTGATCCACTGCCGCGGGTGCAGTGTCTTCTCACCTCGCCGGATCTGCGAGACGGGGCGACGCGAGAGCCCCGTTGCACGTTGGGGCTTACTGAGCGGCACGCCCTGGATCAGTGGGAGAATCTTGCGATCGAACGCCGAGAGGTCAATGAGTTTGCCGTGCCGCTCGCCCCATTCACGTACGGCCGATCTCGACTGGCGCTCGTTCTCAAGTGTCTAGCGATTTGTGCGCCGACTCGTAGACGCCCTAGCGCACGCGTCGGAAGCGTGGTCGTCGGTGCGATGTGCCTGCCGCGAGTGCTGCTTTCACCGATGTTCGTAGGAGGTGTGTTTCGGCGAGTTGTTCGGCCGCCGTGTGGATGTCAGCGATTCGCATTGGCTCTCGTGTCCGCTCGAGCACGGTTGTGATCGTCCTCAGTACGGGGCTTGTCCGAGGTGGAGCAAGGCGGGCAGAGTGCGGACGGATTGCCGTCTGGGCCAGGAGCCCGACGTGGAGCTCACTTGGCGGCATCTGCGGCCAGAGCTCGGCTTCGGCGGCGGCTCAACCTGCTATCGGCGCATGGATCAGTGGCAGCAGGCGGGAGTGTGGGAGCGGCTGCACCCGGTCTTGCTCGCTGAGCTTCGCGCGGCCGGGGAGTTCGAGTGGTCACGCGCGATCGCGGACTCCAGCCACGTGCAGGCGAAAAAGGGGCTCCGCGACGGGCCCGAGCCCGGTTGGCCGGGCCAGAAACGGCTCCAAGCACCACCTCTTGGTCAACGCGACCGGGATCCCGCTCGCCTGGACGCTCACGGGTGGCAACCGCCACGCCGTCACCCAACTGATCCCGCTCGTCGACCGTGTCCCGCCGGCCCGTGGTCTAGTCGGCCGTCCGCGGCGCCGACCCGACCAGGTCAACGCCGACCGCGCCTACGACTCTCACGACCATCGCCGCCAACTCCGCCAGCGTGGAATCAAGCCAGAGATCGCGCGCCGCAAGACCGGGCACGGCGCCGGCCTGGGCCGCTACCGCTGGGTCGTCGAGCGCACCTTCGCCTGGCTCAACCGGATGAAACGACTGCTCGTCCACCACGAACGCCGCGTCGAGATCCACGAAGCATTCCTCGCGATCGGCTGCTGCCTGATCTGCTACCGACGCCTATCCACTTCATTCTGAAACGTCGTCTTAGGCGGCAAGGCTGGAGAAGAGCTGCGATGCGGCGGCCTCGAAGCGGTTGACGTCACCGTAGGAACGGGCGATGAGCATCGCCCCCTCGAGCGTCCCGACAATCATCTGAGCTGTTTCCTGTGGTGTGGCTCTGAGGTGCAGCGCTCCTTGCTCCTGGCCCTCTCGCAGCACGCGCTCTAGCCACGTTTCGGTCTCGTTGAAGAAGCGTAGGACGGCTTCCTGCATCGTCTTGGGCAGCGTTTGGTACTCGGCCGCGAGCATGCCGCACAGGCACATCCGCTGGCCGCGTAGCACGTCGGCGTACAGCTCTGCGAACGCGTCGAGCTTGGCGCGCGGGTCGGTGAGGCGCACGTCGACCGCTGCAAGCGCCACGCCGAATCGTATCGTGTAGCGCGTGACCAGCTCCGCCCCGAGCTCGGCCTTGCCGGGGTAGTGGTAGTGGAGGCTGGCCTTGGTGATGCCCAACTCTTTCGCGATATCGGCGTAGCTGAACGCGTTGAAGCCGCGCACTTGGACTAGCCGTTCGGCGATGTCGAGGATGCGCGTCGACGTTCCTGCGCTGCTCTCCTCGTCCTGATCTGTCATCTCACCATCCTCTCAAGTTCGGGCCTCTCGAGTTCAGGCGATGCCTTGACTTCTACCTACTAGTAGATCAGGCTAGTGCCTCCGATGGCCACCCGAGGAAAGGAACACCTGGCGATGGCACACGAGACCGAGCACAAGAGCTTTCAAGCGCCGGACGAAACCCGCGAGTTTCCGAAGGGGCGCGCCGAGATCCTCAGTATCGGCGACGGCGAGGTCGGCCGGCTCGTCTTCGAACCCGGCTGGCGCTGGTCCGAGCATGTTAAGCCGTTGGCCGGCACGGCGAGCTGCGAGGCACCTCACTTCCAGTACCACGTCAGCGGGCGACTCGCGATCCTGATGGACGACGGCTCTGAGCTTGTTGCGGGCCCAGGCGATGTCACCTCACTGCCAAGCGGGCACGACGCCTGGGTGGTTGGCGACGAGCCCGCGGTCGTCATCGACTGGTACGGAGCCAGCAGCTACGCCAAGACCGGCTGAGACGCGACACGAACAAAGGGGGAAACGACAGATGAGCAGTCTCGAGCAGAAGCGGTTCGAGTCCCCGGACGAGACACGGACGTTTGCGGACGGCAAAGGGAGAGTCGACCTACTCGGCGTCGGGCAGCTGCAGATCGGGCGCGGTGTGTTCGAACCAGGCTGGCGCTGGTCCGAGCACGTCAAGCCGATGGCCGGTACCGATTCGTGCCAGGCCGCCCACACGGGCTACATCCTGCAAGGCCGGATGGCGGTGCGAATGGACGAGGGCAATGAGCTCGAGTACGGGCCGGGCGACGTTTTCTACATGCCTTCCGGCCACGACGCCTGGATCGTCGGCGACGAGCAGTGCGTGATCCTCGATGTCACAGGCATGGCCAACTACGCCAAGAGCTAGCCGGTAGCCGATCCACATGCGTCACCACGGGCCGCTGGCGTCGGCCCACACTTGGACTGTTTTTGCTCGCCGAAACGCGCGATGCAAGCCACTTTCCATCGCAAAGCCGATGGCTCCATGAGCTTGCTGGGCGATCATCGTCGCCTCGCGGCAGGCGCCTCCTGCCCACGCAAGGACATCGGTGGCGTCCGCATCCGGCGCGGCCAGTGACCACGCCGCGAGCAGCAGACCGTCTCGCGCGAGCGCCGCGTCCGCGAGCAGCGCCTGTACCGCCGGCAGCGCCGCGAGCGGCGCGCCGAACTGCTCGCGGCTGCCGACGTGCTCGACCGACCGCGCGACCGCGCTGTCTGCCAGGCCTGCGAGATAGGCAACCGTCGCGGCATTCCAAGCCCGCCAGCGTTCCTCGGCGTCCTCCAGTCTTTGTTCATGCCGCTGCTCGACCAGGATCGTGCCGACCGAATCAAGCGACGGTTCGTGCTTCGCCTCGCCGATCGGGCAGTGCGCCAATCCGCCGGCGGGAAGGGCGAACGCCGCCTTGCTCTGACCCTCGCCGTGGCGGACCCGCCCGCCGATCGCGAGCGGCGCGCCGAGCGTGGCCTCGTCCAGCAGATGCAACGGCGCGACTGCTCGACCCAACTCGACGGCGCCAGCAACTGCAGGCCCGAGCAGCTCCGCGTCGGCCCACAACTCGGCCCAACCGAGTGCCGCGAGCCGAGCCGCGAGCGCGTCGTCACGACTATCGGCCCACTCGCCGAGCACAGTTTCGGGCAACGGCTCCCACTCCGCGAGAACTCCTCGAACCGACTCCGCGAACAGCTCGAGCTCGGGGGCGATGTCGAACCTCACGTCAGCTCCGCGAGCACGGCGTCGGTGTCGGATCCGAGCGCTGGCGCTGGCCCGACTGACTCCAGCTCGCCGTGGCCGACCCGGAACAGCCGGCCGAGCATCGTCACTGTGCCGAGACCGGGCTGATCCACCTCGGCAAGGAAGCCGTTCGCGCGCACCTGCGGATCGGCGTGCACGGTCTCGCGCGCGAGCACCGGCCCGCACGGGACGCCCGCCGCCGCCAGCCGAGCGAGCCACATCTCGACCGGCTCGGCCGCGATGCGCGCGGCGATCTCGCGCGTGACTGCGCGCTTGCGCTCCAGCACGTCGCCGTCGTCGGAGATCAGATCGGGAGCTTCGATCGTCTGATCGTCCAGTCCGAAGAGGCCGATGAACGCCCGCCGTTGGGTGAGGTTGAGGCAGGCAACTGCGAGGAAACCGTCGGCGGCTTCGTAGCAGCGGTAGTAAGGGTTCGTCGCGAGTCCGAGGCCGATCTCGTCGGCCCGCGCTCGGAGATCCGCGAGTGACGCCGGCCGCACCGGCTCGTCCAAAGCCTCGCCCTCGAGCCACACCACGTCCTGCACCTGCACCGCCAGGGCCGCCGCGAGCAACGGCACTTCGACGCGCGACCCTTCGCCGGTCTCACGCGCACGCACGAGCGCTGCAAGCACGCCCGTCGCGAGCAGGAAGCCGGCCGCGAGATCGGCCATCGGGACGCCCCCGGCGCGCGCAGGCACCGTGTCGCCCGGGGACGCATGCGCCGTGAGCAGGCCTGACCTCGCCTGAGCGACGAGGTCATAGGCAGGCGCGCCGGCGAGCGGCCCTTCGTGCCCGAACGAGCTGACGACGCCGGCGACGATGCTCGGCGAGAGCTGCCGGAGGCTCTCCCAGTCGAGGCCGAACCGCGCTTCGCGATCCGGCCGGAAGTTGTGCAGCACGATGTCGGCGGTCGCGGTAAGCGCGCTGCTCCGGTTCAGGCCCGATGGGGTCTTGAGATCTATGACGACCGAACGTTTGCCCCTGTTGAGCGGCACGAAGAACCGTCCGATGCCGGGCGCGACCGGCATCACGCGTCGGTACGCATCACCGCCGGGCGGCTCGACCTTGATCACCTCGGCCCCCAACTCGGCGAGCAGCGAGCCGGCAAACGGACCGGCGACGTACTGCGCGTACTCGACGACACGGATCCCCGCGAGCGGCCCGCTCATCGGAGGCCGAGCCCTCGGCGCGCGATCACGAGCTGCTGCACTTCTGTCGTGCCGCCGGCGATTGTCGACCCGACCGAGCCGCGGTAGAGTCCCGCCGCTCGGCCTTCGAGCGCAGCATCGGCTCCTTCGCCGAGACCTCCCAAACCGAGCAGATCGACAACCGCGTCGGCGGCACGCTGCATCAGGCGCGCGCCTGAGAGCTTCGCCATCGCCGAGGTCGCACTCCCGGGTAGTCCACGGTCGAGCGTGTCGGCCGCGCGGAACGAGAGCAGGCGTGCTGCCGTCAGTTCGCCGCGCAGCCGCGCGAGCTGCGCGCTCGATCCGACTCGCTCCTCGAGCCGGTCAAGCAGCCACGCGACGCCGCCGAGCTTCTCAGCCGTGATCCGCTCAAAATCGAGCGTGTGCATCAGCACCGCCCAGCCGCCGTTCAGCTCGCCGACGAGATTCTCGGCCGGGATCTCGACCGCGTCGAGGAAGACCTCACACAGCGTGCCGCCGCCGAGCGTCGCGAACGACCTGACCTCGATCCCGGGCGTGTCGATCGGCGCGACGAGCACCGAGATGCCGCGGTGCTTCGGCAGGTCCGGATCGGTGCGGACCGCGAGATAGATCCAGTCGGCGAGGTGCGCACCGGACGTCCAGATCTTGTGCCCGTCGACCACGAAGCTGTCTCCTTGACGCACGGCCCGCGTCGTGAGGGAACCGAGGTCCGTTCCCGCGCCCCGCTCCGAAAAGCCCTGGCAGAAGACGAGCTCGCCGCGCGTGATCGGCGGCAGTAGCTGCTCGACGAGCGCCGGTGCTGCGAAGCGCTCGAGCGCGGCGCCGATCGTCTTGTAGGAGAGCAAGTACGACGAGAGCGGCAACCAGTGGTAGCCGAACACCTCCTCGACGAGCGTCGCGTCGAGCCTGCTCAGCCCGCGCCCGCCGAGCTCGGGCGGCCACGACATGCCGATCCAGCCGGCGTCGCCGAGCGCGCGGTTGACGGCGCTCGAGTCGCCGTCGGAGAGCATCCCCTGGCGCCGCCATTCGGGGTCGGCTTCGAGTAGCGGGCGCACGCCCGCGCAGAATGCGGCTGCCTCCGCGCGGAGGGCCTGTTGCTCGTCCGTGAGTCGCAGATCCACCGCGTGGTCGATCCTACGTGGGAGGATCAGGACGATGGAGCACACCCGGGTCTGGATCACGACGTCGGACAGAATGCGCCTCGCGGCACGGCTTTGGCTGCCCGACGCGCGGCCTGCGGCGGTCATTCTGGAGGCGCTGCCGTACCGGATGGATGACCTCACCGCGTCCTACTCCTCTGAGTACGAGCGACTCTGCGAGGAGGGTGGCTTCGCGGTCTGCCGGCTCGATCTGCGTGGCACGGGTTCGTCGGAAGGGATCGCTGAGGACGAGTACACGGCGCAGGAGCAGGCCGACATCTGCGAGGTAGTCGCCTGGCTTGCGGCGCAGGAATGGTCGAACGGGCGGGTCGGGATGTACGGCACGTCGTGGTCGGGCTTCAACTCGCTGCAGGTCGCCGCGAAGCGGCCGCCGGCGCTGCACGCGATCGTCCCGATCTACTCCTCGGACGACCGCTACACCGACGACGTGCACTACATGGGCGGCGCGCTGAAGGCCGTCGACCTCGTCGACTGGGTTCTCTACATGGTCGCGTGTAATGCGCTGCCGCCGGTTCCCGCGGTGTTCGGGGACGGCTGGCGCGAAGAGTGGCAGCGCCGCCTCGACGGGACGGAACCGTGGCTGCTGCGCTGGCTCGAGGAGCAGGCCGACGGGCCGTATTGGCGCCAGGGCTCGCTGCGGCCAGGTTACGAACGAATCGCGTGCCCGACGATGATCGTCGCCGGCTGGGCCGACGGGTACCGCAACAACACATTCCGCACGTTCGAGGCGTTGGAGTGCCCGAAGCGGCTGCTGATCGGGCCGTGGAGCCACATGTCGACCGCGACTTCGCTGCCCGGACCGCACATCGATCTCGTCCCGGAGCTAATCCGCTGGTTTGGACGCTGGCTGCGCGACGACCCAAACGGGATCGACGAAGAGCCTCCGGTTGTCGTCTTCGCACGCCGCTCGACGCGGCCGGCGCCCGATCTGGCGGAGATGCGCGGCGAGTGGCGGGCCGAGGCAACCTGGCCGCCGGAGCGACTGCGCGAGGCGATCCTGCGGCCCGAGGGGAGCAGGACAGATGAGATCGTCGTACGTGGTGATGTCGGCCGGACAGCGTGGATCTCGTGCGCGGGGAAGCTGCCGTGGGGACAGCCGGACGACCAGCGGGCCGACGACGCGCTGTCGTTGACCTACGACTGGCAGCCTCTCGCGGCCGAGCTCGGTGTAATGGGCCATCCACGGCTGTCCCTCATCGTGACCTCGCCGGTGCCGGTCGCGTACCTCTCGGCCAAGCTCTGCGATGTCTTCCCGGACGGAACATCTGCGCTCGTGACGCGCGGCATCCTCAACCTTGCACACCGCAACGGCCACGACGCGCCGCTCGCGCTCGAGCCCGGTGTGCCAACCGCGATCGAGATCGAGCTGGAGGCAACCTCGTGGATCTTCGACGCGGGCCATCGCGTGCGGCTGTCGCTTGCCGGCTCCGACTGGCCAAACCTTTGGCCGCCACCGGCGGGGGGGACGCTGCTCGTCGAGCGCGAATCGGTCGAGCTGGCGCTGCCGGTTCTCGACGGCCCCGGCGGCCTTCCAGCGCCGGAGCTACCGCCGTCCACCGGTAGAGACGCCCACGCCGCTGAGGATGTCGACGACGACACGCCGGTCGTGTGGCGGTTCGAACACGACCTAGTCGGCCACGAGACGCGTGCCGTGACGAGCTACGGCTGGAGCTACGGCAGCGAGTTCGACGCGCGGATCGACGAGCGCTACGACGGGACAGTCGGTGTCTCGACCGACGATCCAGCCGCTGCGTGGGCGCATGGCGAAGCCGTCTACCGCATCGCCTGGCCCGAGGCGACAGTGCGCACCGAGGCCAAGCTCCACGTCCAATCGAACGCCATCGCGTACCACGTCGTCGTCGAAGTCCTGGCCGAGGAGATCAACGGGACGGTGCGCCACGTGCGCCGCTACGAACGCACGATTCCGCGACAGCTCCAGTAGCGAAACGTTCGCAAAAGCGTCTTGCGGACCGCGGCATCAACCGGCACGATGAGTCTGTGTTCCGTCGGCCCGTACCCGAGCCGCTACTCAGCCCCGCCGAAGTCGAGGGGTTGATCACGATAGTCATGCGGATCGACCAGCACACCGCCGAGACGCACAGCTACCTGCTCGATGAGGAGGACGACGATGAAGAAACGGAAAGGACCTAGTCGCGAGACCCTCGAGCGCTGGGAGCGCGAGAGGCGTGAGTTCGTGGAGCGCCGCGACGAGCGCCTGGCGGCCGGCGAAGCCCGCATCGCGGCCTACAACGCGGAGCTCCGGCGCTGGACGTTCGGTCTGTTCGGGCGCGAGCCGACTCAGCCAACCGCGTGACACGCGGCGACGTGCCCTGAGCCGTCCGCGGTACCAGGCACCGAGCGCAGCTCGGCCGGATCCTCGGTCCGGCAGCGCTCCTCGATCCCGAGCCGCGCAGCCTCGCCGCTCTGGACGAGCGGGCAACGCGGGTGGAAGCGGCAACCGCTGGGAATCCGTGTCGGATCAGGCGTCTCGCCTTCCAGGATCTGCTGCTCGAGCCGCTCGACCTCGGGCACGACCGAGAGCAGCGCCTTCGTATACGGATGGTGCGGCGCGCTGAGAAGTTGCTCGGTCGGGCCTTGCTCGACGATGCGGCCGAGGTACATCACCGCCACGCGATCGGCGATGTTCCACGCAAGCCCGAGGTCGTGCGTGACAACGAGGATCGCGATACCCGTCTCGCGCACGAGGCCGAGCATCAGCTGCAGGATCTCGCCGCGAACCGACGCGTCGAGGCTCGACACCGGTTCGTCCGCGACGAGCAGCTCAGGCTCCAGGATCATCGCGCCGGCGATCACGACCCGCTGACGCTGCCCACCCGAGACCTCGTACGGAAACAGGGCGAAGAACCGTTCCGGCGGGCGTAGCCCTGAACGAGAGAGCGCCTCCGCGACGAGCGCCTCCTCGCGGCCGGGGACCTTCTGGATCCGCAGTCCTTCGGCTACCGACTCGTAGATCGTCTGTCGCGGGTTGAGCGCGCCGGTCGGATCCTGGAACACCATCTGCACCTTGCGGCGGTAGCGGCGCAACCAGTCGTTGCCGTATTCGAGCGGCGAGCCGTCGAAACGCACCTCGCCCTCCACCGGGCGCTCGAGGCCCAGGATCGTGCGCGCGAGCGTCGTTTTCCCGCACCCCGACTCGCCGACGAGCGCCAGGACTTCGCCCGCGCGCACGTCGAGGTCGACGCCGTCAACCGCCTGTGCGACTGCACCGCGCCGGCCGCGAAAGCGAACGTGGACATCACGCAGCTCGAGCAGCGCCGGATCGGTCAAGTCGGCACCTCGTCGAGCACCTGGACACAGGCTGCCCGCCGCCCCTCTCCCGCCGGCCACAGCTCGACCGCTCGGCTCGCGCACTCCGGCCGGGCGACTGAGCATCGCGGATGGAACGTGCAGCCGGACGGGAGGTGACGCGGGTCGGGCGGGTCGCCAGGGAGGCCCGAGGGTGCCATGCGGAAGCGCGCATCGCCGATGATCGGGAACGCAGCTGCGAGCGCGGCCGTGTAGGGGTGCTTCGGCGAGCCGAAGACCTCGTCGCTCGGACCGTCCTCGACGACCCGCCCCGCGTACATCACCAGCAGGCGCCGGCAAACTGCCGCGAGCGTGGAGAGGTCGTGGGTGATGAACACGACAGCGAGCCCGAGGTCGCGCTGCAGATCCTCGAGCAGGCGCAGCACCTGCGCCTGGACCATCACGTCGAGCGCCGTTGTCGGCTCGTCCGCAATGAGAAGGTGAGGGCTACAGGCAAGTGCCAGCGCGATCAGCACCCGCTGGCGCTGACCGCCGGAGAGCTGGTGCGGGTAGTCAACCGCACGACGACCGGGGATACCGACCGTTTCGAGAAGCTCTGCGACGCGCCCGCGAAGCTCCGAGCGCGGGATCCCACGCTCGTGTGTCGTGATCGCTTCCTCGATCTGCCAGCCGACCCGCTTGACCGGGTTCAGGGTGTGCAGCGCGCCCTGGAAGACCACTGCAAGCTCGGTCCAGCGCACCGCGCGCAGGCGGTCCTCGCGCATCGTCAGGACGTTCTCGCCGTCGAGCAGGACCTCCCCGCTCACCTCCGTCCCGGGCGGCAGGAGCCGGAGCAACGCGCCGGCCAGCGTCGACTTGCCGCACCCGGACTCTCCGGCGACACCGAGCGTCTCGCCTCTCTCGAGTTGGAAGCTGACCCCTCGCACCGCCGGCACGCCCCCGCCAGACGGGTAGGTGACATGGAGGTCGCGCACATCAAGGAGCAGCGGGGTGCTCATGAGCGCCGCTCTCGCAGGCGCGGATCCAGGACTTCCTCGAGCGCGTGCCCCACAAGCGTGAAGGCGAGAACGACAAGCACAATCCCGATGCCGGGCGGCAGGTAGTACCACCATGCGTTCTTTCCGATCGCGCCGTTCGAGAACGCCTCGTCGAGCATCCGACCCCATGACGCCCGCAGAGGGTCGCCGAGCCCGAGGAAGGACAGCGTGGTCTCCGAGAGGATCGCGATCGGCACCGTGAGCGTCGTGTTCGCGAGGATCAGCGGTGACACGTTGGGAACGATGTGCCTCAGCATCAGGTGCCGGTCCGCCGCACCAAGCGCACGGCTCCGTTCCACATACAGGCGCTGCTTCACCGTCAGAACCTGCGCCCGGATGACGCGCGCGGTACCCGGCCAGGACGTGATCCCGATCACGATGATCACGTTGCGGACGTTAGGCCCGAGGATCGATGCGAGCACGATCGCGAGCGGCAGGAAGGGGATGACGAGGAACCACTCCGTCACGCGCATCAGCACCGCCGACGGCCAGCCGTCGTAGAACCCGGCAACGACCCCGACGACCGAGCCGATCACCATCGCGATCACGGTCGCCGCCAGGCCGACGAGCAGGCTGACTCTCGAGCCGTACACGAGCTGATCCCAGATAGGCCGGCCCAGGTTGTCGGTTCCGAGAGGGCTGAGCTGAGACGGGCTCGCCCAGAGCGGCGTCGTAAGCGTCTTCGACGGATCGAGGTTGTCGTGGTTCGCAAGGAGCGGCGCCGCGAGCGACCCGATCACGATCACAACGAGCACGCCGAGGCCGATGAGGCCCGGCGTCGAGGCGCGGTAGTCGCGCCATGCGCCGGCAAACGCTCGGCGGCGACGGATCCAGGTGATCCTCCGAGCGCTCGGCGTCTTTCCTCCGGCGAGTGCAGTCACGACGTGCGCACCCGCGGATCGAGGTATGCGTACGCGAGGTCGGCGAGCAGGTTGAAGAAGATCACCGAGGCGCTGAAGACGAGGAAGAGCCCCTGCAGCATCGGCAGATCGGGCGCGCGGATCGCCGCGTACGTCGCGTGCCCGAGCCCGGGCCAGGAGAAGATCGACTCGACGGCAATCGCGCCGGAGAGGACGAAGCCGAAGTTGATCGCGATCAGGGTGACGACGGGTAGGAGCGCATTCGGCACCGCGTGACGGCGCCGCACGAGCACGTCGCGCAACCCCTTCGCCCGTGCGAGCGTGAGGTAGTCCTCCCGCATCGTGTCGAGCAGCGACGAGCGCATCACGATCGCGTACTCGCCCAGGTAGGCGACGGTGAGGGTCAGACACGGGAGCACCATGTGATACGCCTGGTCGGCCAACAAGGCGATGCCCGTCGTGTTCGACGTCGGGTCGCTGATGCCGCCGATCGGGAACCAGCCAAGCAGCACGGAGAACACGATCAGCAGCAGCATCCCGAGCCAGAAGTCGGGCATCGCGTAGGTCGTCATCGTGAACGACGTCAGCGCGTGGTCGCGAACGGAGCCACGGCGCCAGGCCGCGACGATCCCAATCGCGACACCGATCACGGTGGAGAGCAGCGTCGAGATGCCGACGAGCCAGATGGTCGGCCATGCCGCCGCCCCGATCTCCGACAGCACTGTGGCGTTCGTCTCGTACGAGCGGCCGAGGTTGAGATGCGCCAGCTGGACGAGGTAGTGCCAGAACTGATCGAGTTTCGAGCCATCGAGGCCGAACTGGTGGCGCATGGCGGCGCGCTGCGCGTCAGTCAGGTTCCGACCGCGGAAGAGCGTCGCGACCGGGTTCCCCTCCACCACGCGGAAGAGGAAGAAGTTGAAGACGATGACGAACGCCAGCGTCCCGAGCGAGCCAAGGACCTTGCCGCTGACGTAACGCGGGCTCAACTGCGCCTAGATGCGCTCCTCGCAGGTACGCGCCGTGCATCGCCGTCACGGCCAAGGCCACCGCCAACGGCGACGAAGCATCCGAGCAGGAGAAGCAGCACACCACCCGCGATGCCGCCCGGCGCCATGGCCGCCTTCGACTGCTTGATCGGCTCGAGGCTCGCGTACGACGGGGACGTGTTCGAGAAGATCACCGGGCCGGTGTTGGCGGGCTGGCGCAGCCAACCGGTGAAGCGATCGGTGCGATACGCCTGCAGGTCGGGGCTGTACTCGATGATGTTGTAGCCCGCGAAGCGGTACATGCGCGTCAGCATCTGATGGACGATGGCGACGCGCTTGGCGTGGTTCAGCTCGACGTGCTGTTGGGCGTACAGCTTGTCGTAGACGGGATCGCACCACGACGCGTCGTTGTAGTAGTTCGTGAAGTCTTTCGCGTCGACCGCCACCTGGTCGCACTTGAAGTAGGAGAGCTCGGGGTCGGGGTCGACGAACGGTGTCCAGCCCCAGACGAACATGTCGTAGGCGCCCTTGCCGATCTCCGACGTCAGCTGCGTGTCGTTGAAGACCGAGATCTTCGTGCCGATGCCGATCTGCTTCAGCCAGCTCGTGATGAACTGCGCTGTCGGGGCCGAGTACACGGATTCCGAGCGGACGAGGTAGCGGAGGACGATGTCCTTGCCGCCGCCCGGCAGGTTACGGATGCCGTTGCCGTCGCTGTCCTTGTAGCCGCCCTGGTCGAGGAGCTTCTTCGCCTTGTCGAGATTGAAGTCGTAGCGCTGCGCCGCCGGGATCTTCGGCGTCCACTCGGGGTTCGCCGCTGGGCTGAGCGCGTCGGCGGGCGTACCGATGCCGTTGTAGGCGCGCGAGACGATCGCCGCCTTGTCGATCGAGTGAGCGATCGCCTGCCGGAACCGCAGGTCCTTCAGAGCGGGATTCGGCGCACCGAACTTCGACGTGTCACGCAGCGGCTTGCCGGCGTAGGTGTTCAGCCCGAGTTCGTCGAAACCGCCCTGCTGGCCCTGCACCGTGACGATGCCCTTCACCTTCGCGAGGTCGGTGAACGCCGATGCGGGTACGTCCTGCGCGGCATCGATCTCGCCCTTCTTGAGCGCGAAGACCTTCGCGTCCTCGTTCGTGAAGAGCCTGAAGACGATCTGGTCGATAGCCGGCTTGCCGCCCCAGTAGTTCGGGTTGGCCTTCATCCGGATGTACTGGCCCTTGACGTACTTCTCGAGCGTGAACGGGCCCGACCCGACGCCGTCCTGAGCTGTGTACTTGGTCAGGCCCTTCTTCGAGACCTTCGCGTAGACGTGCTTCGGGATGATGTAGACGTCCATCGTCGGCAGCTTCGGATCGGGGACCGACGAGCGGAGCACGACCGTGCGCGGGTTCGGCGCGAACGCCTTGATGCTCCCGACCGTCGACGTGTAGTTGAGCCACGCCTCGGCACGCGCGCGGTTGATCGTGTAGGCGACATCCGCCGAGGTCAGGGGTTGGCCGTCCGACCACTTGAGGTTCGGCCGCAGCGTGTAGGTCCACGTCTTGCCGTGGTTCGAACTCTTCCAGGAGGAGGCGAGACCGGGGATCGTCTTGAAGTCCCCCGCCGCCTTGTCGGTGAGCGTCGCGTACTGGAGATTCCAGATCTCGTAGTCGATTACGAGCACGCCAGTAGCAGGAAGGAACGTGTCGACGTCCTGGCCGAAGCCGACGGTCAGCGTTACTGGATTGGCCTTGTGGGCCGCGCTTCCAACTCCGGCGAGGAGGGCGAGGCCCACCGCACCGCACAGTGCCGCCGTCACGATTCTCCGTCTGCCGGTCACCAGGACTCCCTTCGTCGCGTCACGAGTGCCGCGATCATGGCCACGAACTGACTCTCGAGTCAAATCGACGTCAAATCGGCTGGATGATTAGAGCAGGTGCCAGTCGAGGAAGCGCTCGAGCCGCCGGTAGAAGTCGAGTTGCGGGCCGGCCCGCAAGAAACCGTGCGCTTCGGTCGGATAGGTCACGTATTCGAACGTCTTGCCGAGGCGTCGCAGCTCGGCGACAAGCTCTTCGGATTGCTTCGGATGGACGCGCTCGTCGAGCTCGCCGTGGGCAATCAGCAAGGGGACGGCGAGGCGATCCATGCGCAGAATCGGCGAGCCGCGCAGCCAGATCTCGCGGTTCTCCGCCGGGCTGCCGAGCATGTTCTCGCCGGTGAACAGGACGCCGTCGCGATCGCCCTGCGTCCACGTCGTCATCAGGTCGCAGTCGCCGTACTTGCAAACGGCGCAGCGGAACCGCTCGCCTGCGTCCTCGACCGCAGCGCACAGCGACATGTAGGAGCCGTAGCTCGCGCCGAAGATCGCGAGCCGCTCGCCGTCAACCCAATCGAGCGTGCGCAGGAAGTCGGCCGCGGCGAGGCAGTCGCGCATGTCGCCGCCGCCCCAATCGTCGAAGTTCTGTCGCTCAAACGTCTTGCCGCGCCCGGTCGAGCCGCGGTAGTTGAGCGCCAGCCAGGCGTAGCCCTTGTCGACGAAGTACTGCGCATGCCCGTCCCAGCTGTCGGGGTAGACGTCGGTCGGGCCGCCGTGTGGGTAGACGACGGCCGGCGCCGGGCGTGTGCCGGGGGCGGGGCGGAACAGAAGCGCCTCGATCTCGAGCCCGTCCGTCGAGCGGAACGTGACTTGCTCAGGCTTGATGTGCGGTGCTACTCGGACAGCTTGTGGGGCTGGCGCGACGATCGCCTCGGGGCTCTCGGCGACGACCCTCACTTCGGGCGCTGTCGCATGGTCCTCGTACGTCGCGACGATCTGGCCGGCCTGCGTCCACTGTGGCTCGCCATAGAAGCCGCCTGCCGCGACGACCGTCACCTCGCCG
>JANYJX010000073.1 GCA_025358355.1 Actinomycetes bacterium
CCAGGCACGGGATCAGCGCGCAACGGCTAATGACCGACAACGCCTGGGCCTACGCCCGCAGCCGCGCCGTGCGCGAACTGCTCGCTCGCCGCCAGATCCGCCACCTCACAACAAAGCCCTACCGGCCACGCACCAACGGCAAGGTCGAGCGCTTCCACCAGACGATGGCGAGAGAGTGGGCATACGGCGTCGTCTACCACTCACACCACGACAGAGCGCGGGCCCTGCCACACTGGCTCAACCACTACAACCGTGGCAGGCCGCACAGCTCACTCGGAGGCCGACCCCCGATCAGCCGCGTTCACAACGTCTGTGGGTAGGACAACTAGTAGGCGGGCGAGTCGAGCCTTGGCCTGCTCGATCGACGGCAGGATGCCCTTCTGCTCGTAGAGTCCTAGGGCCTCCTCGGCGAGCGGAATCGCCTTCTCACGGAGCCCTGCCAACTCGAGGACTTCGGCGAGCTGAAGCAGGCAGTCGGCGAGTGACCGCGGGTCGTCGGTGGCGCGCCCGATCTCGACCGCCTCGCGCGCGAGCGCCTCGCCGGCTTCGAAGTCACCTCGGCGTGCGAGTACCCGGCCGCGGGTCGCCCGCCAGGTCATCTCCGAGGCGGTGTCGTCCGGCGACGCCGCCTGTTCGCTCGTCTTCGTCCACGTCTCGGCTTCGTCGTAGCGTGCCTGGTCGTACAAGGCCTGCGCCAATTCTGCCGCGACAGTCGAGAGGTAGGCGGTTTCGCCCATCTCGATCAGCGCCTCCGCGGCGGGCCGGAGCACCTGCTCCGCGCGCTCGGGCTCTCCCGCCAGGAGCTCGATCCATCCGTCCACCATCACGGTCGCCGCGAGGTTCAGGCGATCGCCGAACTCCCGTGCAAGCTCTGTCGAGCGGCTCCGGCAGCGGCGCGCATCGTCGAAGCGCCCCGCCATCCCATGGAGTAGGCCGAGGAAGTTCATCGCGCTCTGCTCGACGTGGAGGTTCCCTGGTGCCTCCGCGAGCACGCGCTCGCACCGTTCGATCGCTGCGCCGACGGGCGTCGAACCGAAGGTCCGCAGCGCCATCAGCCAGAAGAGGATCTCGCCCTCTGTGCGGCGGTCGCCGGCGCGACGAGCGTGGACGAGGGCCTGCTCCAGGGGTTGCTCCATTAGGTCGTACCGGCTGGCCATCAGATAGGCGACGCTGCGCGCATGGAGCGCCCTTGCAACTGCCGCGTCGTCGTCCAACTCTGCGAGGGCTCGGGCTGCCTGCTCAACGCCTGCGACGAACTCGTTCACCGGAAAGTCGGGCTCGCTCTGTAGCCGAAGCGAGAGCAGCTCTACAC
This sequence comes from Actinomycetes bacterium, assembly GCA_025358355.1. Classification (GTDB taxonomy): domain Bacteria; phylum Actinomycetota; class Thermoleophilia; order Gaiellales; family Gaiellaceae; genus Gaiella. Next base: position 1,313 of record JANYJX010000073.1, read on the forward strand.
AGGCCCGGTTCTCGGTGCGGGCGTCTCCGGTTTCGCGCCCCAGCTCGACGGCCTCGGCAAGGATCGCGCGGGCGCGCACGAGGTCGCCGGTGCTCACCAGCGCGTGGCCGAGATCGGCAAGCGACGCCACGCGGGCCGGATCGGTGCGCTCGAGCAGGCTCGCGGCACGGTCGAGCAGGTTTGTCGCCGCCGGCATGTCGCTTCGGCCCAAGGCTCGCCGGGCAGCCGCTGACAGACGCCCGGCAGCCCGCCCCCCGAGCGCCTTGCCGGCCCCGTCGAGAGGCCCGAGCTCCGCCCGCAGGCAGTATGCCTGTTCGAGGTGATAGCCCAGGATCTCTTCGTAGTCCTGGACGCGGTTGGCGGCGACACGCTCCATCCAGGAAGCGAGGCGCTCGTGCAGGAATGCCCGCTCTTCCTTGGGCAGGCTCTGATAAGCGGCATCACGGATCAGGAGGTGGCGGAAGCGGAACGCGTCTTCGCCCGGCATGCTGCCGTCGTCCGGACGGATCAGCTCCTTGCGCACGAGCGCGCGCAGATGCGTGGTGACCTCCGGCCGCGTCTCTTCGGGTGTCAGCTCGGCGACGGCCCCGCGATGGAACACCTTCCCTTCGATCGAGGCGCGCTCCACGACCTGTCGCTCTCGCGGCTGTAGCCGGTCGAGGCGCGCGGCGAGCAGGGCGTGGATCGTCGGTGGTACCTCGATAGGCTCGCCAGCACCATCGTCCTCGGCGACCATCGCCAGCATCTCCTCGACGAAGAGCGGGTTGCCTTCGGCCGCATCGACGATTCGCCGACGAGTCCGCTCGTCGACGGAAACCTGTCCCACGAGATTGGTGATGAGCTCCTCGCTCTCCGGCTCGCTGAGCGGTTCGAGTAGCACCGTCGTCGCGTTCAGCTTGCCCCCACTCCAAGCCGGGCGAGCGTCGAGCAGCTCTGTACGCGCGATACAAACCAGAAGGATCGGCGCATCGCGACTCCAGTCGGCGACGTGCTCGACCAGATCGAGGAATGTCGGCTCGGCCCAGTGCAGGTCGTCGAGAACCAGGACGAGCGGACGCTCACGAGCTCGACGTTCGAGCCAGGTGCGGACCGACCAGAACGTCTCCTCGGAGCTCGTCTGCGCGAGCGAGTCCGTGAGCTCGTCCTCGGCATCCGCCTGCCGGAAGATCTCGATGAGCGGCCAATAGGTAATGCCTTCGCCGTACGACAGGCAGCGGCCCGAGAGCACAGCTACCTCGCCTCCGAGGCTCCCGACCAGCTCTGCGACGAGTCGTGACTTGCCGACGCCAGCTGGCCCGAGCATCGTGAACAGATGGCAGCCCGATTCCGAGACGGCTCGCTCGAATGCCTGTCGCAGCAGCGCGAGCTCGCGCACGCGACCGACCATGGCCGCGTCCAGCCGTCGCTCGAATGCCGGCGTGTCCTTCCGGACCGTCACCAGTCGGAAGGCGCGCACCGGCTCGCTCTTGCCCTTGGCGACAAGCGCCTCCAGCGGCTCGACCTCGACTGCGTCACGGGCCAGCGCTAGCGTCTCGGCTCCGATCAGGATCTCACCCGGTGGCGCCGCCTGCTCCAGGCGAGCGGCGACATTGACGGCGTCTCCTGTCGCCAGTCGCTCCTCGGTTCCGGTGACGACTTCGCGCGTGTTGACGCCGACGCGCACCTGGATTGAGACGGCGTAGTCGCGCTCAAGCTCCTCGTTGAGCGCCGAAATCGAGTCTCGGAGCTCGGCGGCGGCGCGCAGCGCTCGCAGCGCGTCATCCTCGTGCACAGCTGGGACGCCAAACACGCCCATCACCGCGTCACCAATGAACTTCTCGACCGTGCCGCCATGCCGCTCCAGGCAGGAGCGCGCCATCTCGAAGTAGCGGGTCATCACGCGCCTGAGTGACTCGGGGTCGAGTTGTTCGCCGAGCGCCGTCGACCCGGCGACGTCGCAGAACAAGACCGTGATCGTCTTGCGGACCTCACGCGCTGGCTCCGGCACTGCCGCTAGGTCCGCGCCGCAGGCGCCACAGAAACGAAACCCTCCGGGGTTCTCCTGACCACACGTCGGGCAGATCGCCACGCCGGAAGCGTAGAGGGCGACGCCTCGGCGCGGCTAGGAGCCGTTCAGAGATGCCGGTAGCGGCCGTGGCCGACTCGTTCGATCGGGCTCGCGGGTCGGCGCGCGTTCTTGTGTAGGCAGTCTTTGACGGTGTTCCAGGCTGATCGGCCGCCGTTAGTACTCGGATGACTGCCGCTTGAACGGCGCTGGCTCGACGTCGGATGTGGCTCTGAGGCTGGGTTTCTGGCCCAGGCTGCCCGGCAAGAGAGCGTGCCAACCGGCGTGCTTCGGCCAGCCGCCCCAGGCCGTCGCGGTTCAAGAGTGCCCGCTTAGCTCCATACCGCCGATTTACAGGGGAAACGTGAGTAACCAAAGCGTCAGGTACGAACCCTGACCCCTGTTGCAAGTTCCTCCGCCCATCGTGGACTCCCTTAGGCGCCACGTACGAACCCGTCTCGTCGAAAGCCTCGGCTACGAATCGATCGGGCTGGATGGCTTCTGGAACCGTCGTACGGCTTCGGCGTGGTCGATGATCGGCGCTGGGTAATCGGGCGCGTCGAGTGGTCCTGGTTGGTGGGCTGCTTTCCCTTCGAGGTTGGCAAGCTCGGGCACGTGTTGGCGAACGTAGGCTCCGTACGGGTCGAACCGTTCTGCTTGGCGCGCTGGGTTGAGCATTCGTCCGGGTCGAGTGTCGGTACCTGTCCCCGCGACCCATTGCCAACCGCCGGAGTTGCTTGCCGGGTCACCGTCGAGGAGAAGCCTGTCGAAATGCGCGGCCCCGAGCCGCCAGTCGAGGTTGAGATCCTTTGTCAGGAAGGACGCCGCGATCATCCGAGCGCGGTTATGGATGAAGCCTTCGTTGTGGAGCTGGCGCATAGCGGCATCGATGATCGGGTAACCGGTCATGCCGGCCTGCCAGGCGGCGAGCGCCTCGTCGTTGTCGTCCCAGTCGTGCCGGCGCAGGTTCAGGTCTTCGATCTGAGCGCGTGGGTTAGCCCAGAGCAGCTGGGCATAGAAGTCACGCCAGCAGAGCTGCCGCCGGAACTCGCCGGCTCCCGCGCGGATCGCGGTCTCGAGGGGTGAGACGCATCCGAAGCGCAGGTAGGCGGAGAGACGCGACGTGCCGTCGACTCCTGGCTGGTCGCGCAGTTCCGGATACGACGCGAGACCAGCCGCCAGCCACCGCTGCAGGAGTGCCCTCCCGGCAGTCTCTCCGCCCGGAGGCCCGGCGGGTCGGCTCGAAGTGGACGTCTCGGGCAGTGCGACTGACTCGACCTCTGGTTGTGCAACAAGGCGCCGCGGTATGTCCACCAGCGGTCGCCAAGGCTCGCGCTCCCATGCGCGCCAGTACGGGGTGAACACGCGGTAGTGCGTCGAGCCAACCGCTGCTACTTCACCGGGCTCGACGACGAAGAGTCCGGGAAGCGCACGAATGTCGAGTCGCGGTAGCGCGCGGCGGAGGGCAAGCTCACGTCGTTGCGCGTACCCGCTGACGTCGGCGGCGAGAAAGATGCTCTGGGCGTTCGTCTGGCGTGCAACCCGCGAGACTTCGGCCGTGGTGTCGCCGCGACGAACGATGAGGTGACCGCCGAGCTCTCGCAGACTTCCGTCGAGGTCGGCGAGGCTCTCGAGAAGGAATGTCGTCCGTCGGGGTGAGCGGCGGAGGAGCCGCGGTTCGAGCACGAACATCGGCACGACGCGGTCGGCGGAGTGCATTGCCTGAGCGAGGACCGGATTGTCGTGAACACGCAAGTCGCGCGTGAACAGGGCAATCGCTGTGGAGTGCCGCGCGGGAGCGGCCGCTTCCCCATCTTGGGCCATCAGCTGAACAGCTCGCCCAGGCGATCGCGGCGGTAGGCGAAGATCCGCAGTACGTCCGCCGAAGCAATCCGTCCTGGGATCCTGCCGCCGGGCACCTCGAAGTCGACGCGATCACCAACGAGCGTTCCCTCGCCGTTCTCGCTGAAGGTGTGCTCGTGATCCCAGCGTCGGTATGGGCCGCGCACCTGGCGGTCCGCGAACCGGTGTGGCGGCTCCCAGACGTTGATTTCGCTTGTCCAGCGGATGGGGAAGCCGTGAATGCGGAGGCGGTAATCGATCGTCGTGCCGCGCTCGATGCGGATTGGCGCGGGCGCGAGGACGCGGAACTTGAGCCAGGGCGGTGTCAGCTTTTCGAGGTTGTGGGCGTCTGAGAAGAACAAGAAGACGAGGTCGATTGGCTGCTGGAGGGCGAATGTGGAGGTGAGCCGGTAGGCGCCGCCACGTACATGCTCGACGGAGATCGAGCCGGATGACGCAGCCGTGGTCAATTGCGGGTCAGGTCGGTGAGAGCCGTGTCAAGATCCCCGAACCGATGTTCGAACCCGCTGCCGACGAGCCGCTCCGCCGAGACGCGTCGACTTGAGAGAAGTTCGGTCGCGAATCCATCGAGCAGGGCGCGGAGCATGAAGGCCGGGGCTGGGACGACTACGGGGCGGTGAAGCGCGCGCCCGAGTGCGCGTGCGAGATCTCGTTGCCGCACTGGCTCTGGCGCGACGATGTTCAGTGACCCGTCGGGCCTGATCTCGAGAACATGCTCAAGCGCTTTGACCGCGTCGTCGAGATGGATCCACGACCAACACTGTCGGCCCGAGCCGAGCGGGCCGCCGGCTCCGAGTTTCGTCGCCCGCTGGAGCGGCGCAAGCGCACCACCGTCTCGCCCGAGGACGATGCCGAATCGCGCGCTGGTCACAGCCAGGCCGAGCTCGCGCGCCGTGCCGGCTTCGGCCTCCCACTGGTGGCAGACGTCTGCGAGAAAGTCGTCTCCGGGAGCGGCGTCCTCATCGAGGAGTTCCTCGCCGCGGTCGCCGTAGTAGCCGATCGCGCTCGCGCACACGAGATGACGCGGTCGGGGGTCGGCGGCCGCGATGCCAAGGAGCAGGTTGCGCGTACCGGTGACCCGGCTGTCGAGGATCGCTTGTCTCTTGCTGCGAGTCCAGCTGCCGTTGACCGGCTCGCCGGCAAGGTGGACTATCGCGTCGACTCCTTCGATTGCAGAGATCGGGGCTGCCTCGTCGAGCGGGCTCCACGGCGTGACGTGAACGGTCTCGGGCAGGCGTCCGCCCGCGTCGGCGCTGCGGCTGAGCGCTGACACCTCGTGGCCGGCTGCGACGAGGTCGAGCGTCAGCGCGTGGCCGAGGAAGCCGGTAGCTCCTGTGATGAGAACCTTCATTTACAACCCCCTGTTCCAGTCGCCAGAGCGGGTCAGCGTTAGCTGGGCGTCGCGGAGTGCGAGTGTGCGGAAGCCCGCCTCGCAGAAGGCGAGGTAGAAGTCCCAGGTGCGTTCGAAGGTGGTGTCGTAACCGAGCGCTCTAACCTCGCCTTGTCGTTCGCGGAGGTTGGCGTGCCATTGGCGGAGCGTCTCGGCGTAGTGCGGGCCGATCTCGTGGACTTCGTGGATCGTTAGTCTGGATGACCGGGTCGCCGCGGCGGTGAGTGCAGTCAGTGACGGGATCAGACACCCCGGGAAAATGTACTGCTCGATCCAGTCGGGCGTTTTGCGGTACTGGTCCCAGCGTTGGTCGGGAATGAGAATCGTCTGTACGCAGGCGATCCCGTTTGGCTCGAGCAACCGGTCGATCGCGGCGAAGTACGTTCCGAACTGACGCTCGCCGATCGCCTCGAGCATCTCGATCGACGAGATCTTGGTGTACCGACCCTGATGTTGGCGGTAGTCCTGCTCGAGGATCGTGATCCGGTCGGCGAGCCCCGCAGCGCCGATTCGCTCGCGTGCGAGCGTCGCCTGCTGCGCAGCGATCGTCAGCCCGGTCATGCGACAGCCGGTCGCCTGTGCCGCGCGGATGGCAAAACTGCCCCAGCCACAGCCGATCTCGAGCACGTGGTCGTCAGGGCCGAGTTGCAGCTGCCTGCAGATCCGGTCGACCTTTGCGACCTGGGCGTCGGCGAGCGACATGTCTGGCCGGTCGAAGATGGCGCAGGAGTAGGTCATCGTCTCGTCGAGCATCAACGCGAAGAGCTCGTTCCCGAGGTCGTAGTGGTAGGAGCTGTTGCGTCGCGCGCGGAGCAGCCCGTTACGACGATTCGGTCGCGGCCTTGCCTCTACCACCCGGTGCAGCAATGTGTTCCTTCGCCTTGCCGCGTCGGCGTTCAGGATCAGCAGCTGAAAGAAGCCGACGAGATCGTCGCAGTCCCACTCGTCGGCGGTGTAGGACTCGCCGAGGCCGAGCTTCGGACGGGTGGCCAGCCGCCGGAACAGCCGGCCGTCGTGGATGTCTATAGAGACCGTGGGGCCGGAGCCGAAGCTCCGCTCCGTTCCGTCCGGGAGGCGGACCTGGAGCGTTCCTCCCTCGAGGTTGGCGAGCTCGTGGCCGAGCACCCTGAAGGCGATGCGGTCGACGAACGGTGCCCTCGCTCGAGGCGCGGGTCGAAGCCGGGGCTCGACCGAGTTCATGGGCGTACCGAGCCTTTCTCCAGCACGCCGTGCCTTTGCGCGAGAAGGTAGGCCGCGCCCAGTGCGGAGATGCCACCGCCGATGATGGCTACCCTCACGACGGGTCGTTCCCCGCCCGACTTTCGGTGCAATACGGTGCTGTGCGCTTAGTGCACAGGCGCCAGAGCCGCGCCGCCTCACGGCCCTCGTCGGGGCGGCGGGTGCGTCGTAGTCGGTGTTTGGCTCGGGCACGCCGATCGAGGAAGAACAAGCCGCTTTGGGCAGAGGCCTCGGGCGCTGCGGCCAGCCAGGCGATCGTGTCGGCGCCCTCTTCGGGTGTCCGGAGCAGCGGCCCGACGATGCGGCTGAAGCCGGGGAGCGCTGTTCGAAGGCCCGGTGTATCGGCCCAGCCGGGATGCATCGTGTTGACGGTTACCCCGGTGTCGAGCAGATGCCGAGTCCATTCTTCGGCGAGTGCGACCTGCGCTCGTTTGCAGCGTGCGTATGCGGCCGTACCGTCGTATGAGTCGGGATCGGATTCGAGCGTGTCGACATCGAGACGCTCGGTGTACATCCCGCCCGACGCGACCATGATCACCCGCGACGGCGCAGCAGCCTCGAGCAGCGGGCTCAGGGCTCTGGTCAACAAGAACTGCGACAGGACGTGCGTGGCTACGGTGATCTCGTTGCCCTCTGCGGTGACCGTGTAGTCGTGGATCAAGGCGCCAGCGTTCAGGACGAGCACGTCGAGCCGGTCGTGCTGCTTCGCAAAACGATCAGCGAACGCCGCGGTCTCCGAGAGGAGCGAGAGGTCGGCGAGGTCGGCCTCGACGGCGGAGCCCGTTGCGGCCGCGATCTCTGCGCGTGCGCGTTCTGTCCGATCCGGATCGCGGCCGACGATGCAGACCTCGGCGCCCTGGCGTGCGAGGAGCTCGGCTGCGGTGCGTCCGAGCCCGGAGGTGGCTCCGGTGACGATCGCGACCTTCCCGTCGAGGCGCAGCGAGCCGAGCGGCGTCCAGTGGAAGAGGCGGCTTCGCGCCTTGTAGCCGATCCGCGTGAAACTGCCGGCGACGCTCGCCTCCAGCACCGCGTCGACGAGCTTCGCCCCAGGGGCCGGTCTCACGGGTTCAACGCTGTTTCCATGCCGGTCTTCGCTTGCGCTCCGACACGGTTGAAGATGCGCTGCATGAGCGGGTCGAAGAGCCGGCCGATGCCACTGAAGGCCAGTATCGCGTCGTAGTGCACATTCGATCCGTGCTCGGCGGACTCGACCGTGATCGTGTCGCGCGAGACGAATCCGGGTCGATGCGCTTCCAGGACGACCTGATGTGACGGTTCGTACGAGACGATTGTGTAGCGGAGCGGCACGTCACGCCCGGCGAAGCGCGCGACTAGGTCGAACGCAGATTCGATGCCGAGCGGCCCGTCGCCGACCTGGCGGGCCTCGCTCACGCTGGGATCCCAGACGCGGGCGTTGGCAAAGTCGGCCATGTAGGCGAACGCTTCAGCCGGAGGGAGTCTCGACTCGATCGTTGTCTCGTAACGTGCCATTCCAAAACTCCTGATCTTGTGGAGGAAGGACCTGTCCCCGACCCTAGCTTCGACCGGGAACAGCCTGCCGTGTGCGTGGCGATTCGACGGGTGTCGGTGTGGGCCGACGGGCATTTCCCCGTCGTCTCGTGGTCGAGAGGAGGTCTGCGGCGAGCACGGCCCCTGGTGTTGCTCGTAGCGCGTGTCCCAGTGCTGCTGCGCGGGCGGCGGAGGGGCCGTGGAGCAGGGCGTCGGCTCGACGGGCGATCTCGTCCGGGTCGGCGAGGTTGGCGTCGAACGCGTCACCGACGCCGCCTCGCCGGACGTCTTCGGCTCCCGCGAATTGGTCGCTTGCAAACGGGCAGATGAGAAGCGGAATGCCTGCTTGCAGCGCCTCCGTCACAGTGTTGTTGCCGCCGTGGCAGACGACCAGGTCGCAGGAGGGGAGAACCCGGACCTGCGGAACGTAGGGACGGACGAGCTGCCGGGCGCCGGGCTGACCGAGGCTTTCGGGATCCGCGACGCCTGAGACAAGGACTACAGAGACGTTTTCGTTCCGAAAGGAGGCTGCGATGCGGCCGAGGACATCGGCTCGCGCGGACATGAAACTGCCCAGGCTCACGTACACCCGTGGCCTAGGCAGAGCATCGATCTGAGCCTCGAGGAGAAGATCGACCGGCTCGGTGCGGACGCAGGAACCTATGTATCTCGCGTTCGCCAGCGGAGGACGGTGCTCCGCGAGCTGCTCCGGATAGTTGAGCAGAGTGAGCCAGGGCGAGGCTGCGGCGAATGGGTCGGGAGGCGACACTGCGTGTGGGTTGAGGTCGTGGAGGGCGAGCCGGAACTCGGCGGCGAACCGTCTCGAGACATCGGCACAGAGTCGTCGGTGCTGGGCGCGCTCCGCGGCGTTCACGGAGAGTGTGGCGGGGATGTAGGGCGGGTGGCCAAAGAGCTCGCCCGTGGCCGGCAGTGCGGTTGGATGGCCTGGCAGCAGCGAGGCGTACGGCTGCTCGAGCGCCCTGAGGGCGAGCGAGGCACCATAGGCGAGCTGGTCGGAGACAACGATGTCGGGGTCGAATTCGGCGAGGATCTCTGCGAGTCGCTTGGTAACTGTTGCAGGCTGCCAGAGCAAATCGTGCAGGCGGTGGTCTGCCTGGTGGCGTAGGGTCGCGATAGGGCCGCACCGAGTTGCCTCGAAGAAAGCGGCGAGCTGCTCGGCCTCGACTGGCGCCTGGTCGTCGGGTCGGATCAGGCCCGCGTTACTCCCTGGCCCGAGGGGAAGCAGTCGGTGCTCGAACCCGTCGGCGACAACGCGCGCTTGCAGCGCGGCGCCCGTCGCGACGACAACATGCGTGCCTCGTTCTTGAAGCTCCTGCCCGATCGCCGACAAAGGGAGGTAGTGAGAGGCGTAGTCGGGGCTGATGAGCAGGGCGATCAAGGTGCCTCAGCGGCTCGTCGATAGGTCGCTGCCAGGGCGGCCGCGACCGGCCGGATACCGAAGCGTTCGCGTACGAGTTTCCTGGCTTGGACTGCCCGCTGCTCGTCACTTGCTAGCAGCGCGGCCTGGTGAAGTCCTTCCCGGAGCGTGTCGACGCAGCCCGGCCGGACGAGGATTCCGGTCACCCCGTGCTCGAGATAGCTGTCCGGGCCGCTGCCGGCGGGTGCGACGACCGGGAGGCCGCTCCCCAGCGCCTCGAGAAGGGCGACGCCGAATTCCTCCTTTGCACTGGCGCACGCGTAGAGGCCGGCCGGCGCAGCCGTCCCGGGAAGGCCATGCCGGCCGATCGCGAGCAGGTTGGCGACATCCTCATGGGGCCGCGTGCCCAGGAGCACAAGACCTGCGCGGGCGGCAGGCTGGCGAGCCACGACAGCGTTGATCTCGTCGACCACGTCTCGTTCGCCTGGGCTTGGCCGCTCGAGGTCGCCGCCGACCAGCACGAGGTTGAAGCGATCGACCAATGCCGGGTCGCCGGCCCACGCTTCGACGAGGTTCGGAAAACCCTTGATCGGATGGAAGCGTCCAACGGAGACGATCAGCGGCAGGCCGAGCCGGTCTTCCCCCAGAGCGGCAATGGCCGAGCGGAGGTCGGCAGCGATCAAGGGGAGTTCCGCGTCACTCCTCGACACCACGCGGAGGGCCTTGTCGAGCGGCTCCAGGGCGATCCCCTCGGGTATGGTCGCCGTCCGGTCGGAGACGAGCCGGCGGCAGACGAGTCGTTCGAGCCCTGCCTGGCCGCCGGCACGCGGGAGGGTCACGACCTGGTCGGCGTTAACGGTCAGCTCATCGACGAGTCGAAGCCGGAAGAGGTTGTGCTCATCAAGCTCGGCCTCGGCAAACGAGTCGCGGGTCAGGCGTTCTCGCCGCTCGCCTTCTTCGATCAGAGCATGAGGGTCGGGGGCGAGGGTGAAGACGATTCTGACGCCAGCCCGCCTCAGCGCGCGGGCGGCAGCGAACGTGCCCGCGTCGGCGTAGCGCAGGTGGGCTGCGTCGATTGGCCCGCATGCCGCAAGTGTGGCCGTCAGTGCCTGCTCGACCTGAGCGCGGTACTCCCACATCGCGCTGACGGGGACGTTCTCGGCGGGGCCAAACGGCAGCCGGACGATCGCTGCGCCTGGCCCCAGCGGCTTGTCGTCGGGCATCAGCCCTTCGCGGGCGCGGGCGATGATGATCGACTGCTCGATATCCGAGCGGCGGCCGAGTTCGCGGGCGAGTTGGACGAGAAGGGTGATCACTCCGCCGCCGTCTCCGGATCCCGCGGTCTCGAGCTCGGTGTCGACTCGACCGCGAAGGAGGATCTGGGCGACCCGGAGTCCGCCATGTGATTCGTCGGCGTGCAGCGAGCGGACAGCCCTCAGCGGCGGGGCGGCGGTCGCTGGGCAAACGGCGATTCGGTCGAGGCTCCGAGCGGCCTCGGCCTCGTTGACGAGCGCGAGTGTCTCGACCAGCCGCGACCAGCCTCCCCCGGTTGAGCATCGGGCCAGCTCGCGTCGGATCTCGGGCAACACGCGTTCACCAGCGTGGGCGCCCCAGTGCTCCAGCGTCAGCTGTGCAGGCATAGCGGCGAAGCCACCGCGGGCAACGATTCGCGTCAGCGTAGGAACCGCTTCGGGAACGGGCTCCCGCCTACTGAGGGCCCAAGCAGCGTGCTCACAGAGGTCTTGCTCGTCGAGGGCTGCAACGAGCACCTGATCGGTTGCATGGCCAGGCGTTGTGGAGAGCGAGTGCAGGCTGAGCATCCGTGCGAGCCGGTCTCCGGTGTCGAGGAGGCCCAGCAGCGATCGCTGGGACTCCTCGATAGTCGCGGCCGATCGGCGAAGACGCTCGGCGGCTGCGACTGCCGGAAGTATCGCGCCCGCTGCGAGCGTATCCAGGTCGCCGAGCGTACTCCGCGGTACATCGGCTGTAAGCCGCCTGTCAATCGCGACGGAGCTCACGCGCTTGCCCCCAAAAGAAGACGGAGTGCGCGGAGCCCTCCGCCGCGGCGCACGGCAGCGGCGGAGGGATCGAGCGCGGTGTGCGTCTTCTTCGACAACTACTTCGTCGCCGGTGGGATGAGGACGCTGTTGATGACGTGGATGACTCCGTTGGAGGCCATCACATCGGGTGTCACGACCTGTGCCTTACCGACGAAGACCTTGCCACCGGTGACCCGGATTGCAAGCACGCCACCCTGCAGCGTCTTCACCGACTTCAGCTTGGCGACCTTCGCCGCGGTGACCTTGCCCTTGACGACGTGGTAGAGCAGCACGCTCTTCAGCAGTGCCTTGTTCTTCCCCAGCGCGGCGAGAGTCGCCTTCGGCACCTTCGCGAAGGCAGCGTCGGTCGGGGCAAACACGGTCAGCTCGCCGGGTGCCGAAAGAGCGCCGGCGAGACCAGCCTGCTTGACGAGAGAGACGAGCGTCTTGAACTGGCCGGCGGCAACAGCCGTCTGCACGATGTTCTTGTCACCCGTGCCTGTCTGTTTCGCCGACGAGGCGCTCGCGATTCCGGTGATGCCGGCAACGGCGAGCACGACGACGATCAGTGCTGCAACTGGCTTCTTCATGCTAGGGCTTCCTTTCGTTTGTTTAGGTGCGTCGGACTAGCCGAGCAGGCTGGGTGGGACGATGACGGTGTCGATTACGTGGATGACGCCGTTCGTCGCCAGGATGTCGGCGGTGACGACGGTTGCGCTGCCGTTGAGGGTCAGCTTCCCGTCCTTGATGGAGAGCGAGATCGGCTCGCCCTCGAGGGTGTTGACCATGCCGCCCTGCTTGGCGGCGTCGATTGCCTGAGGACTCTTGATGGCGCCTGAAACGACGTGGTAGGTCAGCACCTTCGTGAGGAGTGCGGGGTTAGCGAGAACCGCCGCGTACGTCGCGGGGGCTGCCTTGGCGAGCTTGTCGAACGCCTCGTTCGTCGGAGCGAAGACGGTGAATGGCCCCGCAGCGGAGATTGCTTGGACGAGACCTGCCTTCTGAACGAGCGACACGAGGGTCGAGAAGTCCGGGTTGCCGACAGCGATCTCTACGATCGACTTCGTCGGCGCCGGTGCAGCAGCTTGCAGGAGAGACGGCGGCACCAGAACCGCGTCGATCGCGTGGATGACACCGTTCGAGGCCTTCACATCCGGGATCACCACACGGGCTGTGCCGTTGAGGACGATCCGGCCGTTCTTGAAGGAGAGCGCGATCCGCTCACCCTGGACGGTCTTTACCTTCAGACCCTTCTTCGCCGCCGCGGTTGCAGCCACGGCAGGGATGCGCTTGCCGACGACGTGGTACGTGAGCACGGCCTGCAGGAGCTTCTTGTCCGAGGCGACCTTTGCGAAGAGCTCTGGATTGCTCTTCTTCAGGTTTGCGAACGCCTGGTCGGTCGGGGCAAAGACGGTCAGGTTGCCCGGAGCGGAGAGCGTGCCCGCGAGCCCTGCCTGCTTGACGAGAGAGACGAGCGTCTTGAACTTGCCGGCGGCGACCGCCGTCTGGACGATGTTCTTGCTGCTCGCTGTCGACTGCGCGGTCGCGATACCGGTCAAACCGGCAACGGCGATGGCGACGACGACGACGAGTGCTGCAACTGACTTCTTCATGCGAGGTCTACCTTTCTGCGATCGTGGTTTGTGCGGTCACGCCGCGTCGACTACGCGGAGATCCTTCTGCCGGGCGTTGTCACGCTCGGCGTCGAGCCTCGCCTGCTCGTCGCGGCCGTCGAGAACAGCGCCCCAGAAGAGGAGTGCCATCGAGGTCGTCACAAGCAGCGTGACGAGCGTCCCGGCAACGAAGAGGCCGAGATTGTTCATCGCTGGTCTCCTTGTGGCAGCACGATTGCGCCGAGCGCGAGAATCGAGGGCACCCAGAGCCCGACAAAGATTCCCTGAAGCTCGTTGCCCGCAAACCACAGTGAGACGGAGAGCGCGAACGAGATAGCAGCGGCCGTAAGGAGAAGCAAACGCGAGGTCTTGTGGCTGCTGACCAGGCGAGCCGCTCGGGGCGAGTTGGTGTTGCTGACTGCCATACGTTCCTCCTTGTCAATGTTTGGTACAAGGTTTGTATAGGTTTAGGTGACCATTGTCAAATGTTTGTTCAGTTTCTGTACACTGTCTTAATGAACGCACGCGATGGGCAGCTTCGGATCGGCGAATTGAGTCGCCGAGTCGGCGTCACACCCGAGCTCCTCCGCGCCTGGGAGCGTCGGTACGGGCTGATGCAGCCGATCCGTTCCGCCGGCGGTTTTCGGCTCTACTCGGAGGCCGACGAGGCACGCGTCCGTCGGATGGCAAGTCACCTGAAGGCAGGTCTCTCGGCCGCCCAGGCGGCTCGGGCAGCGCTCGAGCAGACCGACGGCGCTGAGGTTGCCTCGGCCGCAAGCCCCGCCGAGTCGGCCGCCGCGCTGGAAGAAGCGCTCGCAAGCTACGACGAGCAAGGCGCGCACGGTGTCCTCGACCGTTCGCTTGCGACGTTCAGCACCGAAGCGGTGCTCGTCGATATCGTCATGCCGTTGCTGCATTCGCTTGGTGAGCGTTGGGCCGCCGGTCAGCTGACCATCGCGCAGGAGCACTTTGCGAGCAGCGTTGTCCGTGGCCGCCTCCTTGGCTTGGCTAGGGGCTGGGGTCGCGGTACCGGGCCGCTTGCCGTGCTTGCCTGCCCTCCCGGCGAACAGCACGACCTCCCTCTCTTGCTGTTCGGCATCCCCCTCCGCGAAGCCGGCTGGCGGATCGTGTTCCTCGGCGGCGAGACGCCTATCTCTACCGTCGAGCGGGCCGTCGTCGCCGTCGCCCCGCGGGCTGTCGTCCTCAGCGCGGCCAGGCCCGAGCCGCTGCGCGCAGTCGAGCAGGAACTCGCCGCGCTCGCGACGCGGGTAACTGTCGCCATCGGAGGCCAGGGCGCCGACGCCGCCCTTGCCGAGAGAGTGGGGGCGGTTCTCCTCGACGGCGATCCCGTCAAAGCTGCGAACAGCTTGGCCGAGCGAATCTCGCCGTGAGCCACCCCGATCAGGTGGGGCGAGGCCTCGTGCTGCTGACGGGCGCGACCGGCTACGTCGGCGGCCGCTTGCTACACCGACTCGAGGAACAAGGCGAGCGCGTCCGCTGTCTCGCCCGCAGGCCGGAGGCGCTGAGCGATCACGCCGGGACGGCCGAGATCGTCGCAGGCGACGTGCTCGACGCGGACACGCTCGGGCCCGCCATGGTCGGTGTTGACGTCGCCTACTACCTCGTGCACTCGATGGGATCCGGCGGGAGCTTCGAGGAGGAGGATCGTCGAGCGGCTGCGAACTTCGCCGCGGCCGCCGCAGAGGCCGGCGTGCGGCGCATTGTCTACTTGGGCGGGTTAGGCGCCGGGACGGACCTTTCCAGCCACCTCGCGAGCCGGCAGGAGGTGGGGCAGATCCTTTCTCGCGCGGGCGTGCAGGTCATCGAGTTCCGTGCGTCGGTCGTGATCGGCTCCGGCAGCTTGTCCTTCGAGATCATTCGAGCGCTCGTCGAGCGGCTACCGGTGATGATCACGCCTCGCTGGGTACGGAGCGTGGCGCAGCCGATCGCGATCGAGGACGTGCTCGCTTACCTCGTGGCGGCGGTCGGCCTCGACCTCGACGGGAACGCCGTCTTCGAGATCGGCGGGACCGATCAGGTCTCCTACGAGCAGCTGATGCGCGAGTACGCGCGCCAGGCTGGCCTGCGCCGCCTGATCGTGCCGGTACCGCTGCTGACGCCACGCCTGTCGAGTCTCTGGCTTGGCCTCATCACCCCTGTCTATGCACGAGTTGGGCGAAAGCTGATCGAGAGCCTCCCGCACGAGACGATCGTGCGGGACACGAATGCGCTCCGAACCTTCCCCGTCAAGCCGCGCGGCCATCGCGAGGCCATCGCACGCGCGCTCGCGCACGAGAACCGCGAGTTCGCCGAGACACGCTGGTCGGACGCGCTCTCCTCGACGGGCCTCGAGGCCGAGCGTTACGGAGGTGTCCGCTACGGGAAGCGACTCGTCGACTCGCGCTCGATTCACGTGCCGGTCGGGCCTGTTGATGCGTTCGAGCCGATCCGATGCATCGGAGGAGTGACCGGCTGGTACTTCGGCGATGCACTCTGGCACCTGCGCGGCTTCCTCGATCTGCTCGTCGGTGGCGTGGGACTCCGGCGCGGCAGGCGCGATCCCGGGCAGCTGACTCAGGGGGCGACCCTTGACTTCTGGCGCGTCGAGGCCGTCGAGCCCGATCATCTCCTTCGCCTTCGGGCCGAGATGAAGCTACCGGGACGGGCGTGGCTCCAGTTCGAGGTCGATGGTGACACCGGTGGCAGCATGATCCGCCAGACGGCGATCTTCGATCCCGTCGGGCTACCAGGCGCCGCCTACTGGTACGGGCTCTTCCCTCTCCACTCTTGGATGTTCGCCGGCATGCTTCGCAGGATCGCGGCCGCAGCCACTGCCGCACGGCAATAGACGATCGTCTCCTCGGGTGGCAGCACCAGGAATACCGGAAGATCGCTCGCGAAGATCATGGAGCAAGGCGACGAGCCGAGGAAGCTCAAGCAGCGTTCGAGGGTTTGAAAGTGCTCCGTTTAGTTCCATAGGGCTTTGAACGTGCCCCGCTTGGCACTACCCGGGCTGTCAGGTACGAACCCTGCTCGACGGTAGTCCCTGTTGGATTCAGCGATCGGGCGCTGACCGGTAGACGCTGTGACGGACGCGTCGGGCGCTTGGTTGCCGGAGCGATGTACCCGCGACGAGTGCTGCTTTCACCGATGTTCGAAGGAGCTGTGCGCCGGCGAGGGGCTCTGCCGCGGAGTAGATGTCAGCGATTCTCATTGGCTGTCGTGTCAGTTCGAGCACCCTTGTGATCGTCACGAGGACAGGCTCGCCGGGGTGGAGCAGGGCCGGCTGAACGCGGACGGATAGCGGTCTGGGTCAGCATTGGCCGTGGTAGTTCCCAGGGGCTGAGGTGGCGCACGAGCCGTGTGGATCGGCGCGCCTATTCCAAGGCCTCGCCCGGTGTTGGTGTGCCGGTGGCTGTGGGAGGGCGCTGCCGCAGCTCTGAAAACGCTCTAGGCTACGGCTCGAGCGCGACTAGCGCCGCAGTAGTAACCGCCTCCGCATCGATGCCGTACTCGGCGTAGAGCTCGCGCTGGCTTCCGGTCTGGCCAAACTCGTCGACGCCGAGGGGGACGCAGCGTGTTCCTAGCGCGCTGCCGAGCCAGGCTAGCGCGTGGCTCGCGCCGTCGATCACCGTCACGACCGGCAGGCCACGCTCCTCAGGCGCCACCAGGCTCTCGAGATGGCTTGACCCCCGTTGCTCGCCGCTTCGCAGTGGACGAATGCTTGCCGCCCGCCAGCCGCGATACAGCAGGTCAGGGGACGACAGGCACAGCACGGTTGCCTCGACGTCTTCCTCCTCGGAGAGCTGATCGGCGGCCCGCAGAAGCTCCGGCATGATCGCGCCGCAGCCGGCGAGGATGACGCGATCCTCAACAGATTGCGCAGGTTCTCGGAGGCGAAAACCGCCCGCGACGACGTCCGCCCGAGCACGTTCGTCGCCGACCCGAGCAGCAAATGCCGCGAACGGTTCCTGCGCGATCGGGGTCGTCGAGAGGCGGAGATACGTCCCGCCTCCTTTTGACTCTTGCAGCCGCGCGAGAGCGTCGAGGAGCAACCACTCGAACTCCCGCGCGTAGCAAGGCTCGGCGTACGTTAGCGACGGCGTCTCGATCCCGATCCCCGGCGTGTTGATCGACTGGTGCGCGCCGCCCTCGCGCGAGAGCGAGATCCCCGATGGCGTGCCCGCGAGGATGAAACGCGAGCCGGCATACACCGAATAGACGATCCCCTCGAGCGCACGCATCACGAACGGGTCGTAGAGTGTGCCGATCGGGAAGACCGTCTCGCCCTGCACATCCCAGCTCAGGCCGAGCTGGCCCAGCAAGAGGACGAGATTCATCTCTGCGATCCCCATCTCGATGTGCTGCCCGCTCGGCCCGACCCGCCAGTGCAGCGGCGAGTCCTCCATCGTGTCGTAGACCGTCTCTTCCTCGAGACCCCAGACGCCGACCTTGTTGATGAAGCCGCCGAGGTTGGTGGAGATGGACACGTCGGGCGAAACGGTCACGAGCCGCTCGGCAACACCGTCGACCCGCGAGAGATCGAGTAGCGCGCGACCGAGTGCCGCCTGCGTTGACGTCTTCGGCCCGTCGCGCGACGAGAGCTGCAGAGGAACGGGAACAGGCGCTGTCGCCGTTCGAGCCGCCCTGGCAATACGCTGCCCCGCCGCAGCGCACACCCTTCCTTCGTTCGAGTCGGTCGCGAACCGATCCCACTCAGTCTCTGGCGTCAGGTCGCAGCTACGGCGAAGCTCGTCTATCTGTGTGCCGTTGAGGAGTGCCGAGTGGTTCTGCGGACGGCCGGCGATTTCGAGGCCGTACCCCTTGATCGTGTACGCGAAGACGACGGTCGGCCGCTTGGTTTCGGCGCGTCCGAACTCGAGCGCAGACAGGACGTCGACGAGGTCGTGACCGCCGAGATCGGAGACGAGATGACGGAGACCGCCTGCGTACCCGTCCAGCAGGCCGTTCAGGCGCGCACGGGATCGGGGGTCCAGCGCGTCGAGCAGTGTCTCGCGCACCACCTCGTCGCTCGCCGCGAAGAGCGACTGGTACTGCTCGTTCGGCATCTCGTCGATTCGCTGCCGCAGTACGTCGCCGCCCTTGAGCGCGAACGCCTCTCGCAGGCGTCGACCATACTTCAGCTCGACCACGTGCCACCCGGCCGTCTCGAAGTTCCGCTCCAGCTCCTGTGCCTTGATGCCAGGGATGACGCGGTCGAGTGATTGACGGTTGAGGTCTATGAGCCAGAGCACGTTGCCGAGTTTCCGGGTCAGGGGCTCGGCGAGCGCCTCCCAGATGTTCCCCTCGTCCAACTCGGCGTCGCCGAGCAGCGAGATGAAGCGGCCACCCGTCGTCGCTCCGCCGTGCGAGCCGACGTACCGGTCGGCCAGCGCTCCGAACAGGGGCGCCGCCGAGCCGAGGCCGACGGAGCCGGTCGAATAGTCGACCGGGAAGGGATCCTTCGTGCGCGACGGATACGACTGCAGGCCGCCGAAATCCCGCAGTCGCGTGAGGTACGACCTGTCGAGCCGGCCGAGCAGGTATTCGATCGCGTGCAACACCGGCGAGGCGTGTGGCTTCACCGAGACCCGGTCGCGCGCGTCTAGGTCGGCAAAGTACAGCGCCGTCATCAACGTCACCATCGACGCGGATGACGCCTGGTGGCCGCCGACCTTGAGCTCGTCGTTCTTCTCCCGCTCGCGGTTCGCGAAGTCGACGATCCGGACCGCGAGCCACAGCACGCGTCGCTCGATCGCAGAGAGCGTCCGCAGCTCCGCCTCGTTCATGGCTGAGGCGGTCTCGGCCGGCCAGTCTCAGCGGCGATGTCGACCAGCTCCTGCTCGAGCGCCGCCCGCGCCTTGACCACGACCTCGTCGTGGATGCGCGCCGGAACGACCACGACGCCGTCGCCGTCCGCGTAGATCGCATCGCCTGTCGCCACGTGCCTGCCCGCGCACTCGATAGGCATCCCGACCTCGCCGGGCACCTCCCGCCCAGGCTTCGTCGGGACGACCCCGACCCCGAACACGGGGAAGCCCATCTCCTCCATCTCGTCGAGGTCCCTCACTGCCCCGTCGACGACCAGTCCCACGATGCCGCGCTCTAGTGCGATTCGCGAGAGCCGGCTTCCCCAGAGCGCGGTTGCAAGCGAGCCCTTGCAGTCCACGACGAGCACGTCGCCTGCGCGCGCCTGCTCCAGCGCGTGAAGGACGCTCAGATGCTCGCCCGGCGGTGTCCACACCGTCAGCGCACGGCCCGCGACCGTCGCCCCCTTCCACAGACGCTTGACGCGCGGCAGGAGCACGATCGGCTCCGGGGCCACATCGCAGAGCACAGCGGTGGGCAAAAGATCCAGCGCCACGCGACCGACTCTAACAGCCGCTGTTGACTCTGGCACTACCACGGTAGTAGCGTCTCTCGCGTTGGGACTGACGCTCGCCCAGAAGATCCTCCAGGCTCACGCCGAAGAAGGCACGGTCACGCCGGGCGAGATCGTGATGGTCCGCTGCGACGTCGTGCTGACGAACGACATCTCAGGCCCCGTGGCGTTCCGCGCGATGGAGAAGATGGGCGCCAAGCGGGTGTTCGACCCGACCAAGGTCGTCGTCGTGCCCGACCATTTCGTGCCGGCCAAAGACGAGCGCTCGGCGTCCCTCCAGAAGCTCCTCAAGGAATGGGCCGACGAGCAGGGCGTCACCTACTACGGCCAGGGTCGAGGCGGGATCGAACACACTGTGCTGGTCGAAGAGGGCTGGATCGTCCCCGGCTCCGTGATCGCCGGCGGCGACTCGCACACATGCACGTACGGGGCGCTCGGCGCCTTTGGCACGGGTCTCGGTTCCACTGATATCGCCGCCTGCCTGGCGACCGGGATGTTCTGGCAGGCGGTGCCCGGCACGATCCGCGTCGAGTTCAGGGGCGAACGCCGGCCGTTCGTGACCGGCAAGGATTTGATCCTCGCAGTGATCGCAGAGATCGGCGTGGGGGGTGGAACCAACACCGTTCTGGAGTTCACCGGCGACGGCGCCGCCTCGCTCGGCGTCGACGAGCGACTCGCCGTCGCGAACATGGCCGTCGAGGCCGGAGCCGAGACAGGGCTGTTCCCTGCCGACGACACGATCGCCGAGTACCTCGACGGCAGAACGGAGCGACCGTGGCA
>JANYJX010000076.1 GCA_025358355.1 Actinomycetes bacterium
GCATCGGCGACGGCAAAATTGAGCCGCTGCCGCTCGGCTGACGCGAGCGGCAGCGGCTCGGAACCTACGAGACGGTGAAGTCTCCGTTCATCGCACCGGCGTGCGGGTCGCACTGGAAGTGGTACTTGCCCGCCTTCAGCGTGATCGTGAAGCTCTTCTTCCCCTTGAACGAGACATCGGTCGTGACGTCAACGCCTGGGCCCGTGAGGTGGAAGTTGTGGATGTCGGCCTGGTCGTTGACGTTCAGCGTGTAGGTGCCGGCCGTCAGGGTGGTGACCGCCGTGCCGCCCTCCGTCAAGCCGATCGTGAAGCCGGGCCCGACTGTGCCGTCGAGCGTCCCGCCCGAGGCGGGGGCGGTGCTCGTCGTGGCCGGAGTGCTCGCCGGCGGCGGGGTGCTGCTCGAGCTCTTGCTACCGCAGCCGGCGGCCGCCAGGCCGACCGCTACGAGAACGCCCACGAGGGCGAGGTGCCTGCGCGTCATGACAACTCCTGTTCCGATTTGACCTAGGTCGCCTTGAAGGATCCGTGCAGCTCGTCCGGGTGGAGATCGCAGAAGAAGCGGTACGTCGCGCCCTTCTTGAGCTTGATCGTAAACGTCTTCGTGCCGATCCCGGCGATGCTCGTCTTCACGTTCACGCCGGGGCCGCGAACGTGAAAGCTGTGGATCGCTGCCTTGTCGGTGACAACGAGCTTGACCGTGCCAGCGGCGACGGTCTTCGAGCTGGTGCCGATCGAGAACCCGGGGCCGACGAAGCCTTTCAACGTGGCGGTGCCGGCGAGAGCGGGCCACGCCGCTGCGAGGCCGCCGGCGACGGCGAGTGCTGCGATGACGAGACGACTGCTGCGCATAACGCTCCTTGTTCGTGAACGGATCGTCATGTGTACGCACGCTACGCGGGATCGGTTCGGCTCAGGAGAGCGAGACCGCCGAGCCTGTCTCGGCCGACCGGAATAGCGCCTCGATCACGCGCGCCTGCTGCACCGCGTCCTCGCGACCTAGTAACGGTGCCCCGCGGCCCCTGAGCGCTGCACCGAGATCCTCGAGCTCGAGCCGGTAGGAGTTCTCGCGCTCGATCTCGATTCGCTCTACCTCGCCGCCTCGTCGAAGCTCGATCATCGGATTCAGGCAGTGCCAGGGGTCGTCGACGAAGAGCGACCCTTCGGTGCCAATCGCTTCGAGCTCGTCACGCTCGGGAAGTGACGTCCCGCAGTCGAACGTCGCGAGCACGCCGTCCGGAAACCGCATCGTCCCGGCGAAGACCCAGTCGGTGCCGGACGGGCCGACGAACTGCTGGCCGGTCACAATCTCCGGCTCACCGCCAAGCAGCCGCGAGCCACTGACGCAGTAGCAGCCGACATCCATCAGCGAGCCGCCCTCGACATCGGTGCGTAGCCGGATGTTCTCCGCATCGAAGAGCGAGTAGCTGAACGTCGAGCGGATCAGCCGCAGCTCACCGATCACGCCGCTGTCGACCAGCTCCTTAAGCCGTTTCGTCTGCGGGTTGTGGCGATACATGAACGCCTCGCTCAACACGCGGTTGGTGCGTTCCGACGCGTCGAACGCCGCCTCGACATCGGCCGGATGCCGGCTCATCGGCTTCTCGCAGAGCACGTGCTTACCCGCCTCGAGCGCGCGGATCGACCACTCGCAATGCATCGTGTTCGGCAGCGGGATGTAGACCGCCTCGATGTCGGGATCGGCGAGGAACTCCTCGTACGAGCCGTACGCGCGCGGGATCCCCCACTTCGCGCCGAACTCCTGGGCGCGCGCGAGTTCACGGCTGCCGACAGCAAGCAGCTCGACTTCGTCCGACTCCTGCGCGCCCGGAATCAGCCGCTTGTTGATGTCCGCCGTCGAGAGAATGCCCCATTTCACAGCCATGGTTAACCCCACGATGCTTCGCTCATCGGCCGCAGCGCGGTCTCGAGGATGCGGTGGTTGCGGGAACGCGTCAGGACGAACAGGACCACGTCGGCGACGTCGTCTGCTGTCATCATTCCCGGCAGTACTTCGGGGTTGCGGCCGCGGCCGTCGTCGAGCGCGAAATCAGTCGCCACGCCGCCGGGGCAGACGTTCGTACAGCGCACACCGCGCTCGCGCAGCTCGCCGTCGAGCGCGCGCGTGAGCCCGACCTGGCCGAACTTCGACGCGCAGTAGACCGCCTCGCCCGGGAAACCGCGCCGCCCGGCCTCGGACGCCAGCGTCACGACATCGGCGGCGGCGCTCTTCAGCAGGTACGGCAGCGCAGCGCGCACCGCGTAGATCGTGCCCTTCAGGTTGACGTCGATCATCTCGTCGACGTGCTCGGGCGAGATCTCGAGGAACGGCCCGTACGCGCCGACTCCCGCGTTTGCGACGAGGATGTCGAGTTGGCCGAAGCGCTCGACGGTCGCGGCGACGGCCGCGTCGACTTGGGCCGCATCGGCGACGTTGCACTGAACGCCAATCGCGTCCGGCAGGCCGAGATCGTCGCCGCTTCGCGACGCGAGGCCAACGCTGACTCCAGCGGCAGAAAGCTGCCGCGCGACCGCAGCACCGATGCCTCGGCTCGCGCCTGTGATGAAGGCGATCTTCCCTTCGAGTGTGTTCACGTGTTCCATCCCTTCAGTGTCGGATACAACGATCGGTAGCTCGGGTACAGCTCGGCGTAGGTTGTGGCCCACGCGGGGTTCGGTTCGACGACATCTCGCACGCGCACGCAGCGCGCAACCGCGTCATGGACGTCGCTGAAGACTCCCCCGGCAACGCCGCCGAGGAGTGCGGCACCGAAGGCCGAGCCTTCCTCGACCGCAGTCAGCTCCAGCGGGACGCCAAGCACGGCCGCGACGATTTCGAGCCACAGCCGGCCACGGGCACCGCCTCCGGACGCGCGACCACGATCAGCCTGCACACCCAGCGCGAGCAGCAACTCCAGCGAGTCGCGCAGGCCGAAGGCGACGCCTTCGAGCACCGCGCGGACGAGCGCGCCACGATCGTGCCGCAGCTCTAGGCCGACGAAAGCGCCGCGCGCGTCGGGATCGGCATGCGGCGTTCGCTCGCCGGCGAGATACGGCAGGAAGACGAGACCTTCGGCGCCCGGCTCCCAGTACGCGGCCTCGTCGAGCAGCGCATCGAAGCTCACACCCGGCGCGGCGACATCGTGCAGCCACTGCAGCGAGCCGGCGGCCGAAAGCATCACGCCCATCGCTTGCCACGCACCCGGCACCGCGTGACAGAACGCGTGCACGCGCGCCTGCGGGTCGGCCTGGTAGGCGGGCAGCACGGCGAGCACGACGCCCGATGTCCCGAGCACGACCGAGAGCGGGCCCGGCCCATCGATTCCGACCCCGAGCGCGGCTGCAGGCTGATCGCCTGCTCCTGCCGCCACCGCGGTGCCCGCAGCGGTGCGCCCCGAGATCTCCGGCGATTCGAGCACCGGCGGCAGCCACTCGCGCGGCACCTCGAGCGCATCGAGGACGTCGCCCGACCAGCGGCGGTTCGCCACGTCGAGCAGGAGCGTCCCCGAGGCGTCCGAGGCGTCGATCGCGCGCTCGCCGGTGAGTCGCAGTCGCACGTAATCCTTCGGCAGCAGCACGTGCTTGATGCGCGCGTATGTCTCGGGCTCGTGGTTGCGCAACCACAGGAGCTTCGGTGCGGTGAAACCCGTGAGCGCGCGATTCCCGGTGAGCGCGATCAGCCGCTCCAGCCCAACGCGCTCCTCGATCTCGACGCATTCCGCCGCGGTGCGCTGGTCGTTCCAGAGGATCCCGGGCCGCAACACGCGCTCGGCGTCGTCGAGCACGACCAGACCGTGCATCTGCCCGGATAGGCCGATTCCGGCCACGTCCTGCACGCCAAGGTCGTCGAGGGCGGCCTCGGACGCCTGCCACCAGTCTTCGGGATTCTGCTCAGACCAGCCGGGCTGCGGCGTCGACAGCGGGTAGCCACGTTCGGCCCGCGCGAGGATCTCGCCATCGGGCGAGATCGCAATCGCCTTCACGCCAGTCGTGCCGACATCGAGCCCGACGAGCGCGGTCATGCGCATACCTTCGCTGCCACGGCGACATAGACCTCGACGCAACGCTCGGCGCTCGCGATGTCCACCCACTCGACCTCCGCATGCAGCCCTTCGCCGCGCGGGCCGTAGAGGACGGTCGGGATTCCCGCGGCGCCGAGCAAGCCGGAGTCGGCCCAGAACGGCAGGCCGACGACCTCCAGGGCACCGGCGCAGCGGCGAACGATGTCGACGAACGGCGCGTCTGGCGAAAGCTCGAACGGCGGCCGCGAGATTCCGAGCCTTGCCTCGCCCGGAACATCCCCGAGCAGCTCACGAAGTTCCGCCTCGACCAGCTCGAGCGACTCGCCCGGGATTGTTCGCCGCTCCCCTGTGAGCAAGCACAACGCGGGGTAGCTCGAGTACTCCTGGCCGCCCTCGATCAGCGACGCGTGCACCGACCCGGTTCGAAGCAGCGGATGCCCAGCTCCCGCGCTCAGCCGCGCGGCCAGCGCGTCGAGCCGCACGAGAATCGGCCCCATGCGCGCGATCGCGTCGACCCCGAGGTCGGGCCGCGAACCGTGCGCCGCGAAGCCCTCGGTCTCGATCTCGAAGCCGACGAAGCCGCGATGCGCGACCGCCAGCCGTTCGTCAGTCGGCTCGGTGACGATCGCGAAATCGGCGCGATGGCGCACGACGACGGCCTCCGTGCCGACGCTCGCGACCTCCTCATCGGACACCGCAGTGACGACAACGTCGCCCCGCAACCCAAGCCGAAGCGTGCGAACGGCTGCCAGCAGCGACGCAGCCAGGCTCGCCTTCATATCGCAAGCGCCGCGCCCGTAGACCCGGCCATCCTCGATCCGTCCGGAGAACGGCTCGCTCATGCCCGCGACGCCGACCGTGTCCATGTGCGCGTTCAGCATCAGCGACCGACCGCCGCCAGAGCCGCGCGCGGTCGCGATCACGTTCGGTCGCCCCGGCGCCGCTTCCTCGAGCACGACATCGAGGCCCGCCCGCTCGGCCCACTCCGCGACGAACCGCGCCAACGCCAGCTCACCAGGCGCGCCCGCGACGAGACTCGGATTGACCGAGTCGATCGCGACCAGCGCCGCCGTCAAGTCGGCGAGCTCGCTCACGCTTCAAGAGGGCGAGGCAAGCCTCGCCCCTACGCGCCCAGGGCGGCGTACACGAGCTCGTAGGCCCGGATCGCGTCCTTGTCCTGCTGCGCCGCGCGCAACGCCGTCTCGTCGATCTTCCCCGCGACCGAGTCGATGAAGCGCCACTGGATCACGCTCCGCTTCACCGCCGCAACCGCGTCCTCGGTGTACGGGTAGAGGTCGAACCCGAGCCGCTCGCCGTTGTCGCCGTACCCCGCGCGTCGCAGCTCGAGCGCCAGCTCGAGCGTCTCCATAAAGGCAGTCGCGCCGACCATGTTGTCGTCGTCGAACGTGCCCCAACCGGAGTTCGCATGCTGGTGCCCGAGCAGCCCCTGCGCCGCCAGCATCGCCGCGTACTCGCCCAGCGACTCGCCGTTCATCAGCAGGTGCTGCCAGTCCATGTTCACCTGGACGTTCGAGATCCCGCGCGCGCGCAGCGTGTGGATCACGTGCAGCGTCATCCCGATGTTGCGCATGAAGATCTTCATCGCCGGCTCGGAGTTCTTGTGCTCCAGGAACAGCGTCGTCCCGTGCTCGGCGCAGCGCGACGCGATCTCGCCGACGCCGTCGATGAAGCGTGCCCACGAGTCGGCATACGGCGTCTGGAACGGATAGTTGTAGCCCTCGACGCCGGGCCACAGGACCATCTGCGCCCCGATCTCGCCGGCCAAATCGGCGGCGTCGAGACCCTCCTGCACAGCAGCGGTGCGAGTAGCGTCATCCGGCGAGGAGAGCCCACCCTTGCCGAAGCGCGGGTTCAGGTGCGTCCCGGTGCAGATCGCATAGATGCCGTGCCCGGCGAGCGCCGCGCGCACATCGTCGAGGTTGTCGCGCGAGAGCTCCTGCGGATAGTGGAACTCGTAGTCGTCGATGTACCCCTCGAGCCCAGCGACCGCGCGCGCCACACGCTGCGCCGTCGTCTCGCCCGCGTTCTGCGGTTGATAGCCGCCCGGAACGAACCGCGTGACCATCGAGGAGAGCGCCCAGATGCCAAGAGAAGTCTTCACGCGTCGCTCCCTCTGTAGGTGATGGTCTCGGTCTTCCGGCTCGCCGCGGAGCGCAGGATCGCATCGGTCACTTCGGCACAGCGGTAGCCGTCCTCGAAGGTCGCTCCGTGCGGCGCCACGGTTCCCTCGCCCGCAATCGCTGCGAGCAAGTGCGCGATCTCGTGCGTGAAGGTGTCGCCCCAGCCGATGATGTGGCCCGGCGGCCACCAGTACTGCATGAACGGATGCTCCGGCTCGGTGACGAGGACGCGTGTGAAGCTCTTCTCGTCGGCGACTTGCAGCTCGTTCAGCCGCTCCACGTCGAAGGCGATCGACCCTTTCGAGCCGTTCACTTCGAACGCGTTGTAGTTGATGCGCCCGCGCGCGAGACGCGAGGCCTCGAGCGTGCCGACCGCGCCGTTCTCGAACTCGATCGTCGCGACGAAATGGTCGTCGATCTCGCGGCCTGGCACGACCGTGCGCACGAGCGCGGACACCGACGCGATATCTCCGACGAGGTACCGGGCGAGGTCGATGATGTGCGTGCCGAGGTCGCCGATCGCGCCCGTTCCGGCCTGCGCCTTGTCGAAGCGCCAGATCGACGTGTCCGCTTCCCAGCCCCAGCTCTGCAGGTAGGTGGCACGGAAGTGGACGACGTCGCCGATGCCGCCCGACTCCAGGATCTCTCGCGCGCGCCGCACTGCCGGGACAAAGCGGTAGTTGAAGCCGCACATGTGCTGAACACCTGCGCGCTCGGCCTCGGCCCACATCTGGTGCGACTCGGCCGCGTCCATCCCGAGCGGCTTCTCGCAAAGCACATGCTTGCCGTTGCGCATCGCCTCGATCGTCGGCTCGGCGTGAATCTTGTTCGGGCCGCCGTTGTCGAACAGCCCGACGCGCGGGTCGGCGACCTGTTCGCGCCAGTCGGTGACCGCCTCGGCCCAGCCGTAGCGCTTCTGCATCGCGACGAGTGCCTCGCGGTTGCGCCCGGAGACAGAGATCAGCTCGGGCCGAAGCGTCGGCTGCGCGAGGTAGCCGACCTCGCGGAACCCGCGTGAGTGCGCCCGCCCCATGAAGGCGTGGCCCAACATGGCGACGCCAATCGTGTCCGACATTTCTGCGGCCCTCCTATCGTCCGGATCTGACCTGGAGTCTCCGCACGACTGTGTCGAACGTGACTGCGACCAGCAGGATCAACCCGGTGATCATGAAGATGACGCCGGTGTCGTAGCCGAGGATGAACATGCCGTTCGAGACGGTCGAGATCAGCGCAGCGCCGATCAGCGCGTTGCGGATCTCGCCGCGGCCGCCGAAGAGGCTCGTGCCTCCGATCACACCGGCCGCAATCGCATCGATAAGCAGTGTGCCGCCGCCGGCGTTCAGGTCGACGGACTGAAGCCGAGCGGCGAGCACGATGCCACCAAGCCCAGACATCCCCCCGGCGATGGCGAACACGAGGATCCGGATGCGAGCGACGTTGATGCCGGCTCGCCGCGCGGCCTCGGCGTTGCCGCCGACCGCGTAGACGTGGCGGCCGAACGTCGTCCGCTTGGCAACGAATGTCCAGATGACGAGCGAGCCGACCATGAGCAGGAGCCCGAATGGCACGCCGCGGTCCTTGTTGAGGACCCCAACGACGACGAACGCGACGATCGGAACGACCACAACCTTCAGCGCCAGCACGATCGGGTCCCGGACAGCGATCCCGTGCCGTGTGCCTGCGAACGCCGAGCCGAGCATGCCTCCGACGTAGAGCACACTGACGCCCGCCGCCAAGAGCCAGCTCCAGTCCGTGCTGAAAAAATAGTTCGAGAAGCCATTGATCTTGCCGCTCTGGATCGTGACCACACCCTGCGTGAGCCCCTTCAGGATCGCTCCCTGCCAGATCTCATAGCCGGCTAGCGTGACCACGAAGGACGGCACTCCCACCAGTGCGACGATCGAGCCCTGGAAGACACCAATCAACGTCGCGGCCAGGATTGCCAGGAAGATGCAGACGAACCACGGCAGGTTCGCACCGGTCGGGAGCTGCAACTCGGCGACGACGACACCGGCCACGCCGCTGACGAACGCGACCGAGAGGTCGATCTCACCAATCAGGAGGACGAACACCACGCCGTAGGCGATCAGGCAGGTGCCTGCCATCTGCGTGATGATGTTGGTGAAGTTCGCTGGGGACCAGAAATTCTGCGCCGTTTGGCTGAACACCAGGACAACGAGCAAGAGCGCGACGATGACCGGCCAACTGCCGAGGTTGCCTGTCCGTACGTTGTCCCGGATCCGCTGCGGCAACGGGTCGAGTGGGACAGTCTCGATCTGTGTGCCCGGCGTCGGGGCGGCGGCCGTCATACCGGCGCTCCGTCCGTGGTAGCGGCGATCCCTGAGACCTTCGTCGGCTGACCGGCCGTGATTGCGTGCACGATCTTCTCCTGTGTCACCTTCGCGCGCTCGAACAGGCCGGCGTTTCGGCCGAGGCGGAGCACCGCGATCCGGGTAGCCGTCTCGAAGATGTCGTGCAAGTTGTGGGAGATCAGCACGACACCGAGACCTTGCTCGGCAAGGCGGTTGACGAGGGCGAGGACCTGCTCGGTCTGCGCGACTCCGAGAGCCGCCGTCGGCTCGTCGAGGATGACGAGCCTCGAGTTCCAGAGCACTGCGCGGGCGACCGCGACCGACTGGCGCTGACCGCCAGAGAGCGTCGCGACCGGCTGGCGGATCGACCTGATGGTTGTGACGCGAAGGGTCTTCAGCGTCTCGCGCGTCTTCGCTTCCATCGGCGGCTCGCGCAGAATCTGGAAGCCGTTTCGCGCCTCACGGCCGAGGTACATGTTCTGAACGACGTCGAGATTGTCGCAGAGCGCGAGATCCTGGTAGACAACCTCGATGCCAAGCTTGGCTGCGTCTTTCGGGCTGCTGATGTGCACGCGCTGGCCGTCGAAGAACATCTCGCCGTCGTCCATCGGGTGGATACCGGCGACGCATTTGATCAGCGTGGACTTGCCCGCGCCGTTGTCGCCGACGAGCGCCATCACCTCCCCCGCTCGGACCTCGAGGTCGACATCCGTCAGTGCCTGCACGGAGCCGAACGACTTCGAAACGTTGCGGAGCTCGAGAAGGGGTGTGTCTGTCACTGGAGACGTCTCATGGGAAGTGCCAAGAAGATCGGCGGTGGGGCTCCCTCAGGAGTCCCACCGCCGATCCGTTGGTTCCTACTTGCAGTACTTCGCATACGTGCCGTTGCAGATGTCCTTCTTCTTCAGGAACCCGCCCTTGACGAGCAGCTTCCAGTTGGCCTTCGTGATCGACTGCGGCGCGATCAGGTAGGCCGGCTCCTTGCTACGACCCTTGGTCGTCACGAAGCCGGTCGTCGGCGGCTTCTGCCCCTTGGCGATCGCGATTGCGGCCTGCGCGGTCTTGGTCGCCAGGATTCGGACGTCCTTGAACACCGTCATCGTCTGCCAGCCTGAGATGATGTTCTGCACGCCCTGCGTCGTGGCATCCTGGCCACTCAGCGGGATCGGCTTCAGCTTGTGCGACTTCAGCGCGACGACGACCGCGTTGGCGATGCCGTCGTTGGCCGCCGCGACGCCGTCGATCTTGTTGCCCGTCTTGATCAGCATCTGCTCGAAGATCGTGCCGGCCTTCTGGTTGTCCCAGCCAGGCACGAACTGATCCGGGCCCTTCTTCAACGAGCCGTTCGCGTACAGCGGCTTGAGGATCGAGTCATACCCGCCCTTGAACAGGAACGCGTTCGCATCCTCCTGACCGCCGTTCAGCTCGGCGACAATCGCGCCCTTCTTGCTCTTCAGGGCGTTCGCGACAGCCGTGCCCTGGAGAACGCCGACCTGGCGGCCGTCGAACGACGCGTACAGGACAGCCGAGCCGCCTTCGACCTGGCGGTCGTAGTCGATCGACTTGACGCCCTTCGCAAGCGCCTCCTTCTCGATCGCCGCTGCGGAGCCGGCGTCGTTCGGGGCGATGATCAGGACCTTCGCGCCATCCGCGATGCACTGGTCGGCCTGCGTCTTCTGCTTCTGCGGGTCGCCCTGCGCGTTGACAACGCGGGCCGAGACGCCGGCCGCCTTGAAGGCCTTCTCCAGATATGGCTTGTCGAACAGCTCCCAGCGAACCGAGGTCTTCGTATCCGGCATCAGGCCGCAGGCCAAGATGCTCGCGTGGGTCCTTGCACCTGCGGCCGTTACGGCCACGGCGACCATCAGAGCAACGGCTCCGATGGAGAGAATCAGTTTCTTCACGATGGTGCCCTCCTGGCTTGGTCTGCTTTTTCGCAGCGCCGCAACGCTACAGCGGAACAGCGCGAGCTACAAATCGAACGTGCACGCGATGACGCACGGGTGTCACTCGATGGCGAGCCTCCTCGTGAGCCGGGGGACGCAGAGAGAGGGAACCGACGCATTCATCTCAGGACGCAGCCTCGCTCACGGCCAGGCGGCGCTCGCCGATCGACCAGGGCGCCGAGAGCACGTCGCGCAGGATCAGCGCCGCGGCCCCGCGGACAGCGGCGAGCTCGCCAAGAGCCGATGCGTATACCTCGCACGTCGACCACTCGGCCGAGAGCACCCGTTCGCGTAGCGCCAAACGCACGCCTTCGGTGAGCCAGGGCGAGAGCGGGCCGAAGCAGCCGCCGAGCACGACAGCGTCCAGATCGAAGAGATTGACGGCACTGGCCAGTGCCGTGCCGAGTGTCGCTCCAACCGCCTCCAGAGTCCTATGCACCAGCGGATCGTCGGCCGTCGCGCGACGCACGAGCTCGGCGGTGACGCTCTGCACGCGCCCGCCCGAGGCGATCTCGACACCGCAGGCCCGCGCGATCACCTCCTGCCCGATCACCGTCTCGAGGCAGCCGCGGCTCCCGCACGCACACAGCGCACCGCCCGCAAGGTCGACCGTGATGTGCCCGAACTCACCGCCGAAGCCGTGCGCGCCGCGATACAGCTCGCCGTCGACGAAGATGCCGCCGCCGACGCCGATCTCGCCGAAGACGAAGATGAAGTTGCGTGTGCCGC
Source organism: Actinomycetes bacterium (assembly GCA_025358355.1). Classification (GTDB taxonomy): domain Bacteria; phylum Actinomycetota; class Thermoleophilia; order Gaiellales; family Gaiellaceae; genus Gaiella. The sequence continues at coordinate 11,148 of JANYJX010000076.1, forward strand.
GCGCGCTTCCCTGCCAGTGCTCGGCGAGCGCGGCGAGGTTCGCCTCGTTCTCGACGCGGATCGGCAGACCCGGCAGGCGGCGACCGATCTCGCTGGCGACGGCGAGTCGCGTCCAGCCAAGGTTGGGGGCGCGCAGGACAACACCGGAATCCGACTCGACAAGCCCCGGTACCGCTACGCCTACCCCTACGACGAGCAGTTGCTGGCGTTCGGCTTCGTCGAGCGCCTGGCGCGCCATGCGCACGAGGCGATCGAGCACAGGCCCAGGAGCCGACTTTCGGTTGTCGACGAAGACCTGTCGCTCGTAGCGGATCTGGCCGGTGAGGTCTTCGAGCGAGACCGCGAGGTAGTCGACGTTGACTTCCAGTCCAACAGCGACGGCCATGCCCGCGAGCTCGAGCGTCTGAGCCGGGCGACCGACGCGACCCGGGCTCTCGTCCTCCCCGGTTTCGCGCAGCAGGCCGAGATCGATCAGCTCGCCGACCAGGCTCGACACGGTGCCTCTCGTGAGCCCGGTTTCGGCTGCGACGCGCGCCCTGGAGCACGGCCCGCCGGCAGCGATATGACGCAGCACACCGCCGAGATTCGCGCGGCGAACCGTCGTCTGATCGGCCCGCACGGTCGCCGGGCGGCCCCGGTCAAACGTCATATGAAGGTATGCCCAGGAGTCATCGTCGACGCCGAAATCCGCGCGAGCAGCGGGTTTGTATGGTCGGCGGGCAAACTAAACCGCTCAGAGGCGAAAGTCAACGGGCATCCGCCCGGCGGCATGCGCTCCTGCGATGATCGGCCGGTGTTCGCCGACGCCCACACCGACCTTCTGCTGGAGCTCGCGCACCGCGAGCACCGGCTCGGTGAGACGGACGTCTTCGCGCAGACCTGGCTCCCGCTCCTTGCCGCGGGCGGCGTCGGGCTGCAGGTGTGCCCGATCTTCGTGGTTCTGGACAAGCAGCCGGAAGGGATGCTCCGCGAGGCCCTGGCGCAAGCGACCTCGTTCGCGCGGGCGGCGCACGAGAACCCGGATCGCGTCGTCACGGTTCGCCGCGCTGCCGAACTCGACGCCGTGGAACGCGGCGAGAAGATCGGCCTTCTCCTCTCGCTGGAGGGCGTAGAGCAGTTCGGCTACGAGGTGTGGCCGGCTGACGCGTTCTGGGAGCTCGGCGCACGGATGGCGTCGCTGACGTGGAACCGCCGCAACCCGTACGCGGACGGCGCAGCCGAAGCAGGCGGGCTGTCGCTGCTCGGCGAGCGGCTCGTCGATCGGCTCGTGGAGCTTGGCGTGATCCTCGACCTCGCGCATGCATCGGCAGCGACGTTCGCGGATGTCCTCGCGCGGACCGGCGATGCGCCTGTTCTCGTCTCGCACGCCGCGTGTCGAGCCGTGAACGATCATCCGCGGAACCTCTGCGACGAGCAGCTTCGCGCCCTTGCCGATCGCGGCGGCCTGCTCGGGATCATGCTCCACCCGCTTGCAATCGGCCATGACCAACGTACGATCGCGCGTGTCATCGACCACTTCGAGCACGCCGCGTCGATGATGGGGATCGAGCACGTCTGCCTCGGCGGCGACTTCGTGCAGCGGCTCTCGAAGGTGCTGCCGCCATTTGCGCCGCTGCCAGACGGTCTGATGCCGCCGGGACTCGAGGAGGGCTCGTCGATCGAGGGTCTGGCCGGGCCGGAGGACTACCCGGCGCTCGGTGCGGCGCTGGAGGCGCGTGGTTGGTCGATAGCCGACATCGCCGCGGTCACGGGGGCAAACCTCCTCCGGTTCCTGCGTCGCACCCTTCCGGCCTAAAGACTGGCGCCGCCGTCGACGAGGATCGCCGTGCCGGTGACGTAGGCCGCGTCGTCCCCCAGCAGCCACGCGACTGTCGCGGCGATCTCGCTCAGGGCGCCGAGCCGTCCTAGCGGGACAGCCGCCGCCAGCTCGCGAAGGCGATCGCCTGCAAGCTCGCGCACGGTCTCGCCATCGAGCGTTCCGGGCGCGATCGCGTTCGCGGTGACGCCGGAGCCGGCAAGCGCGCCCGCCGCCCGGCGGGTAAGCGTGATCAGCCCGGCCTTCGACGCGGCGTAGTGCGCACCCGTGACGCCGACGCCGCGGAACGCCGAGTCGGACGCGATGTTCACGATCCTGCCGCCGCCGCGCTTCTGTAACAGCGGCCCAACCGCCTGCACGCCGAGGAACGGGCCGCGGAGATTCGTCGCAAGCACGTCGTCCCACTCCTCCACGTCGATCGCGAACAGATCGCGGACGACGGTTCGAGCGGCGCAGTTGACGAGCGCCCACGGCTCGCCGAGCGAGACCAGCGATTCCGCCGCTGCGGCCCACTGCGCCGGTTCGCGCACATCGAGGCCGACAATCTCCGCTGTCGCATGCAGATCTGTTGCGAGCACCGCGTACCCGTCCGCGCGCAGCCGCTGAACCACTGCAGCGCCGAGCCCGCGCGCTGCGCCGGTGACGAGAACAGCGTTCACCGCACGAGGAGGCTTGCACCGATCGCCCCACCGAGATCGCCAAGCTCAGCCAGCCGGTAGGCGGGGCGCTGGCCGAAGAACGTGTGCCTCGCGGCCGCCGCCTCGATCCGCGCGAGCCACGGCGCTCCAAGCCGCTCGCCTAGCCCGCCGCCGACGACGACTGCTTCGACATCGAGCAGCGTCACCGCGGAGCCGATGCCGACGCCGAGCGCCTCGACGGCGCGGAGCAGCAGCTCCTCGGCAACCTCGTCCCCACGCTCGAGCGCGCGCAGCCAGACGCCGCTTGTCAGCCTGTCGCGGCCGCGCTCCTCCATGATCTCGAACAAGACGGTGTCGCGGTCCTTCGCCAGTTCGCGGGCGTGCACCTCAAGCGAGCCGCGACCTGCATACGCCTCGACGCAGCCCTCAAGCCCGCAGTTGCACAGTCGCCCGCCGGGCTTCGCGCAGACATGGCCGATCTCGCCGGCCGAGCCGCGACCGACCAGCATCCGTCCGTCGATGAAGATGCCACCGCCGACTCCCGTTCCCCAGAAGACGCCGAGGAACGACGTGTAGTCGCGACCGGCGCCGAAGCGGTGCTCGGCCAGCACGGCTGCGTTGACGTCGTTCCCGATCGAGACGGGCGCGCCGATCTCGGCCGACAGCGCGGGACCGAGTGCGAACGGCGCGTCCCAGCCGGCGATGTTCGAGACCTTGACCACGATCCCCGCGTCCGGCTCGATGCTGCCCGGAGCGCCGACGCCTACGCCCTGGAGCGCGGACGACTCGATCGCGAGTTCCGCCAGCGCGTCGCGCAATGCCCCCGCCAACCCGCGCACGACGGCCTCCGGCCCACCTTTACGCGGCGTCTCGCGCCGTGCTTGACCGAGCACGTCGGCACCCCCGTCGGTGATGACCGCCTGGATCTTCGTGCCACCGAGGTCGAGCCCGGCTTTCACGATCGGGTCCTGCGGCTATCGGAAACGGTGCCCACCTGACCGGGTAGCCTGCCTGCGCATGACCGACCAGGCAACCGTGAGCCTGCTCCGCTGGCTCCGCCGGCAGCTCCAGCAGCCGACACCACAGCGCGAACGGCTCGAGGCGGCGGTCACTGCCGACGACCCGCGCGAGGTCCGGCGGCTGCTGCCGAAGTTCTCATTCACGGAAGCGCAGAGCCGCCATGTCGAGGGCCTGATCGACCGCTGGGAGCGCGGCCATGACAGCGGCTGACAACGAAGCGATCGTGCGGCGGATCTTCGATGCGTTCGCCCGCAAGGACGGCTTCGCGCTGCGTGGACTGTTCGCCGACGACGCGGTGTGGCGCGTGCCGGGCGACAGCGTGATGGCCGGGACATTCGAGGGGCGCGACGCGATCTTCGCCTTCCTCGGGAGGCTGCCGAAGGAGACCGGCGGCACGTACACCTCGCGCCTGATCGATGTGCTCGCGTCGGACGAACGGGCGGCCGCTCTGTACCGCGCGTCGGGCGAGCGCGGCGGTGCGCAACTCGATCTCGACCAGCTGCTGCTGTTCACCTTCCGCGACGGTCTCGTGCAAACCGTGCTCGCGCTGCCAACTGATCTCGCCGCCTTCGAGACGTTCTGGGCCTGACGCGCGCCCGGCTCGAGGTGCTGCTCGCCGCCGTCCTGTTCGGGACGACAGGCACAGCGCTCGCTCTCGGGCCGGACTCGGCGTCACCGCTCAGCGTTGGAGCGACGCGGATCGTAGTCGGCGGTGCGATCCTCGCCGCGCTGGCGGCGGCCACCGGTGCCTTGCGTGGGCCGTGGCCTATGGGGCTCGTGTTGGCGGCTGGAGTCGGCGTCGCCGTCTATCAGCTCTCGTTCTTCGAAGCGGTCGACCGGACCGGCGTGGCGATCGGCGCAATCGTCGCGATCGGCTCCGGGCCGGTATTCGTGGGCACGTTCGAGCGACTCACGAACGGCGTCTGGCCCGGCCGGCGCTGGGTGGTTGCGACCGCGATGGCGACCGCCGGCGTCGCCCTGCTCACGATCTCAGGCGCCCGCAGCGCTTCGGCGGATGTCGTCGGAATCGGCCTGGCGCTCGTCGCGGGAGCCGGCTATGCGACGTACACCGTGATCGCCAAGCGGCTGATCCGCGGTGGCCATCCGCCCGTCGGCGTGATGGGAGTCGCGTTCGGCATCGCCGCCGTGCTGTTGATCCCGGTCCTCGTCGGCGCGGGCACAGGCTGGCTCGACAGCGGCTCCGGGCTCGCGGTCGCGCTCTACCTTGGGATTTTCCCCACCGCCGTCTCGTATGTCCTGTTCGCGCGCGGCCTGACGCATCTGCCGGCATCGGAGGTCGCGACACTCGTCCTCGCCGAGCCGCTCACCGCGACCGCGCTCGGCGTTCTCGCTCTCGACGAGAGCTTCGGCGCACTCGACGCAGCTGGCGCCGCTCTCGTGCTAGCCGCGCTTGTCATCCTTGGCGTCCGCAGGATGAGACGCTCCTAGTCGGGGGACGTTCTTCGACACAGATGCTCGGATGTCTGGGAAAGTGGTGCCGTGCCCTTGCGTCTCGCCGTGTGGAACTGCCGGATGGGGGTTGATCGCAAACGCGCCGGATTCGCCCGGCTCGAAGCTGATGTCATCGTCGTCCCCGAGTGCGCGGCCGGCTCCGCCTTTTCACAAGAGGAGGGCGTGTCGTTCGCCTGGCGCGGCCGCAACACGATGAAAGGCCTCGGCGTGTTCGCCTTCCGAGGCCGGCTGTCGAGCGCAACCCTCTGCCGTGGGTGCTGCCGCTTCGTCTTCTCGCCCCCACTGGGGTGGAGGTCGCTTTGCTGCTCGCCGTCTGGACTGTGCGGCAGCCAGGAAGCCCCTCCTACGAAGAACAGGTAGCCGCCCTTGTGAGCGAGTGGGAAGAGGAGATCCGGGACGGCCAAACGATCATCGCCGGGGACTTCAACTGCGCGGCCCAAGCCGCCAACCCGCGGAAGCATATGGCGAACATCGCCCACCTTCGAGAGCTAGGTGCCGCATCCGCGTACCACCACTACAACCAGGTCGAACATGGCGCCGAGGAGGAGATGACGCTCCGCTGGATCGCCAAAGGACGCAGGGTAAGCGGGTTCCACTGCGACTTCATCTTCGTCTCCCGCTCAATCACGCCATGCATCGCGCACGTCAACGTCGGCTCATTCCAGGACTGGATCGAAAACGGGCTGTCCGACCACTGCCCCGTCCGCGCCGAGTTCGGCACCGCCCAGTTCGGCTGAGATCGACGCAGCCTGAGCCGCTACCGCTCTTGGGCGCCGAGCGCCTCGAGCACCGTCTCGATGAGACGGCCCGACGAGAGCACGTGCTCCTTTGCGACGACCCGCGCAGCCTGCGCGCTGCCGGCCGCAATCGCCTCGCGGATCGCGCGATGCTGCAGGTCGTTCTTCACGTAGAGATCGTCGAACTCGACCTTCGCGCTCCACACACGGCTACCGAGAAACGTGCGCCGCGCGCCTTTCGCAAGGCGCTCCACCAACGGTAGATCGGCGGCGCGATAGATGACATCGTGGAACGCATAGTTCGCCTGCATCCACTCGACGAACAGCGTCGAGTCGCCAGGTTCCGGCCGGCGTGATTGCTCACGCAGCGCCGCGGTCAACTCGGAGAAGCGCTTCTCGGCCGCGTCGAGCGCGTCGAGATCGGCGGGTGTCATCCGCGGCGTCGCAACTTCCGTGGCGAGCGCCTCCAGCTCGGCGCGCACGAGGAACGCCTCGCGCAGCTCGCCCGCCGAGATCGACCGCACCCGCACGCCGCGGTTCGGCTCGAACGAGACGATGCCGAGCGCGGCCAGACGCCGGAGCGCTTCGCGCACCGGCGTCCGGCTCACTTCGAAGCGCTCGGACAGCTGCTCCTGGCGCAGCACCGTCCCTGGCGCGATCCCGCCGGCGACGATCTCGTCCTCGAGCAGACGCGCGATGTCGTCGGCCTTTGTGCTGAGCGAGCTCACCCGCGCAAGTCTAGGCGACTCTCGATTGCATCCCGAATTTCTTGTTTGGGATCCGAAAAGATCGTGAATTGCCCTTGCGGAGTCTATGTAGCCTTGTTTAGGATCCAAGATGTTCACTACTGGATCCAGAAAGGGTGTTTGACCGCATGACCACCGAGCGCACCATCCTCCGTCCGTACACGTCCACCGCCGTCGACCGACTCCGCGGCTCGGTCCAGATCGAGCACACGATCGCCCGCCTCGGCGCGAGCAGGCTGCGCAGCCTGCT
>JANYJX010000020.1 GCA_025358355.1 Actinomycetes bacterium
CCGCTTCGACCCCGAGGGCCGCCTCGCCCCGGGCCGCTTCGTGGGAGGACTCTGACCGTGGCCCTGCCCGTCGTCACCCTGCCCTCGCCGCCGCCTGCTGCTGCGCCTGCTGCTGCGCTTGCTGCTCCGGAGCGCGCGCTCCTCGATGACTGCGTCCACTGCGGCTTCTGTCTCCCGCACTGCCCTACCTACCAGTCGTGGAGCGAGGAGATGGACTCGCCGCGCGGCCGCATCCAGCTGATGGAGGCGCACCTCGATGGCACGGTGACGCTCAACCGCACCGTCGTGGAGCACTTCGATCGCTGCCTCGGCTGCATGGCGTGCGTGTCGTCGTGCCCATCCGGCGTCCGCTACGACCGGCTGATCGAAGCGACGCGCCACACGATCGAGAGCGAGTTTCCCCGCACGGTGAGCGAGCGTCTCGTCCGCGGGCTCCTGTTCCGACTGCTGCCGTACCCGGGGCGAATGCGCGTCGCGCTGCGCCTGGCGCCGCTCGGGAAGCTCGCGCCACTGCCGCCGCAACTCCGCCCACTCGTGGAGATAGCGCCGCCGTGGCGTTCTGCCGAAGCGCCGCCACGGGTTACGCCCGCGCGGGGCGAGCCGCGCGGGCGCGTCGGCATTCTCACAGGTTGCGTGCAGTCGGCGGTGTTCGGGTCGGTCAACACGGCGACTGCGCGCGTTCTTGCGGCGGACGGCTTCGAGGTCGCGGCACCGCCGCAGGGCTGCTGCGGAGCGCTTTCGGTGCACGCGGGCCGGCTGGAGGAGGGCAAGGAGTTCGCTCGGAAGCTGATCGCATCGTTCGACGGGATCGAGACGGTCGTCGTCAACGCGTCCGGGTGCGGCTCGCATCTGAAGGAGCTCGGTTGGCTGCTCGCGGACGATCCAGCCTGGGCCGATCGCGCCGCCGCTTTTTCCGCTCGGGTCAGAGACATAGGCGAGCTGCTCCGCGATGTCGAGCCTCGCGCCACGCGCCATCCGCTGCTGCTGCGGGTCGCGCTGCAGGACTCGTGCCATCTCCGCCACGCGCAGAAGCTGCCGCTTTCCTCGGCGCGTTCACTGGCGCGGATCCCCGGGCTTGAGGTCGTCGAACCGGCCGAGCAGGATCTCTGCTGCGGCTCGGCCGGGATCTACAACGTCGTGCAGGCCGACGCGGCACGCGAGCTCGGCGAACGCAAGGCACGACACGTTCTCGAAACAGGCGCGCAGGTGCTCGCGAGCGCGAACCCCGGCTGTCTCGTCCAACTGGCGACGACGCTACGACGGATGAAGCAGCCGCTGCCGGCGCTCCACCCGATCGAGCTCGTGGATGCGTCGATCAGAGGAGTGCCGGCAGGGAAGCTACGGAGCAGCGCGCGACGCTAACGCGGTGTGAACTGAGCCTGGGTACCCGACTCGTCGTCCTCGAGCCGGTACAGCCTGCCCGCCTCGAGGCTCACGGTGAGGTAGACCGACGTGCCGCTCGGGATCGTCTGCATCGCGCCGAGAAGCGTCATCGGTGCCGGATCCTTGGGCTGCTTGCCCGTGGTGTCGATCGACTTGATCCAGCGGTCGACGTCAGCCCTGGTCTAGAGCAGCTCGTCTCGGCGATCCGGATGATCGCAACAGGCGGATCGCTGTTCGCGCCGTCCGTGACCCGACGGCTGATCGAGGAGTTCTCGCGCCGCACAGCGCCCACTCCCCCTCCCCAGCTCGATGAGCTGACCGTGCGCGAGCTCGAGGTACTACGGCTCGTGGCGCGTGGGCTGACGAACGGCGAGATCGCGGCGACGCTCGTCGTCAGCGAGCACACCGTAAAAACGCACGTCGCGCATCTGCTCCGCAAGCTCGGCCTCCGCGACCACACGTAGGCGGTCGTGACCGCCTACGAGTCCGGGCTCGTCAAGGCCGGCGACGCATAGACCGGGCGCAGGTCGTCGAGGCGATCGACGTTCGCCAGGGCCGGGAAGAGGCGCGTCCAGGCGGCCGCGATCACGATCGTCGCGATGCCGCCGACCACAACGGCAGGGACGGCACCGATCAGCGCCGCCGCGACTCCCGACTCGAATGCGCCAAGCTCGTTCGACGCGCTGATGAAGACCATCTCCACCGCGTTCACACGGCCGCGCAGCTCGTCTGGCGTGACGAGCGGCAGGATCGTCGACCGCAAGACAACGCTGACGAGGTCGACGCCGCCGGCGACGGCGAGCGCGAGCAGCGAGAGCCACACCGAGTGCGACAGGCCGAAGATCACCATGCAGACACCGAACACCGCGACGACGCTGAGCAGCTTCCTTCCCGCAAGACGACCGATCGGCCGGCGTGTGAGCAGGACCGCCCCGACGAACGCGCCAACCGCAGGTGCGCTGCGCAGCACGCCGAGCCCGATCTTGCCGACGTGAAGCACGTCGCTCGCGAAGACCGGCAGCAGGGCGACGGCGCCGCCGAGAAGCACTGCAAATAGATCAAGCGAGATCGCGCCGAGCATCACCGGCGTCCGCCGAATCAGCCGGACGCCATCGAACACGCTCGCGAGGCTTGGGGCCTCAGCGGAGGCCGGCTCGCGCCCGGCGTGCATCGCGAGGACGCAGAGGAGCGAGCCGAACGACAGCGCCGTCGCGACCTCGTAGACAAGCCCCGGCCGTACGAAGAAGAGGAAGCCACCCATGGCTGGCCCCGCGATCGCCGAGATCTGGAATGCGATCGAGCGAACCGCAAGCGCCGAGGAGAGCGCGTCCGGCGGAACCAGCGACGGCGTCATCGCTCGCCCCGCCGGTGCGCCGAGAGCGGATGCGATCCCGGTTCCAGCGGCCAGCGCGAAGAACGGCCACACGACCTGTGGGCCAGTCAGCGTGAAGACAAGCAAGCCGCCGAGGACGGCGGTGTCGAGCGCCGTCGCAACCGCGAGCAACATCCGCCTCGAAAAGCGGTCAGCCAGATGCCCGGCCGGCAGCGCGAGTAGCGGCAACGGGATGAACTCGGCAAGTCCGACCAGCCCGAGGTCGAGCACCTTGTGGTGGATATGAAACACCTGCCACCCGATCGCGACCCGCGCCATCTGCAGCGCCAGGCCAGTCGTGAGGATCGAGCCGAGGAAGAGCGCGAACTCGCGATAGCGCAGTACTGAGGCGCCGGGTTTAGACATGCGCGACGAGAACGGTGATGCGAGAGCGAGGCAAGCCTCGCCCCTACGCGGTTGCCCGCTCCGGGCCGTCCTCGACCTCGGCGCCGGCCCGCGGCAGCTCCACTTCGAGTCGCTGGATCCGCGAGCCCTCAACCTCCAGCACCGTGAACCTGACGCCGTCGGCCCGCACCTCATCGCCGGGCGCCGCCGCCCGGCCAAGCAGATCGAAGACGAAGCCGGCGACCGTGTGGTAGTCCTCGTGCAGGAGCGTCGAGCCGAACTCCTCGTTGAAGTCGTCGATCGAGAAGGTGCCATCGATCCGCACCGTGTGGTCGTCGACGCGTTCGACCGACTCGTCCGGCAGGTCGAACTCGTCCTCGATCTCGCCGACTATCTCTTCGAGCAGATCCTCGAGCGTGACGATCCCTTCCATCGCGCCGTACTCGTCCACGACGATCGCCATGTGCTGGTTCGTGCGCCGGAACTCGCCGAGTAGCGCCGCCAGATCCTTCGTCTCGGGAACGATCGGCGCCGGGCGCACAAGGGCGGCGATCTCGACCTGCTCTATGCCGCTGCCGTTCACCGCGGAGAAGAGGTCGCGCACGTGGAGGATGCCGACGATCTCGTCGACCGACTCCCGGTAGACGGGATAGCGCGTGAATGGGGAGCCGAGGACTGCGGCAAGCGCCTCTTCGGGCGGCATGTCGACCGAGAGCGCAACGACCTCCGGCCGCGGCACCATCACGTCGGACGCCTCCTTGTCGGCGAAGTCGAAGACCTTGTAGAGCATCTCACGCTCGTCCTGCTCGATCTCGCCGTGCACCGTCGAAACCTCGAGCAACATCTTCAGCTCCGCCTCCGAATGCGGCTGCGACTCGGCAAGACGCGCGTCGATTCCAAGCGCGCGCTGCAAGGCCTCGCTCGAACGCTGCAGCACCCAGATCAGCGGCTTGAAAACGACGAAGAAACCGCGAACCGGGGCCGAGACGAGCAACGCGACGCGCTCTGCGTAGCTGAGTGCGATCCCTTTCGGAACGAGCTCGCCGACGACCACGTGCATGAACGTGATAATCAAGAACGAGAGGAGCACGGCGACGATGGTCGCGAGCCACGCGTCGAACTCACGCGCGAGAACGTGCTCGCCGAGCGCACCGATACCGAGCGAGGTGAGCGTGACGCCGAGCTGCATCGCCGCTATGAAGCGCGGCGGGTCGGCCGTGATCCGCAGCACCGCCCGCGCTCTGCGGTGGCCTTCGTCGGCGAGCTCGGTCATCTTCGTCTTGCGGACGGTGACGAGCGCGTACTCCGCCGCGACGAAGCCCCCGTTCAGCAAGATCAGGACGGCGACAGAGAGAAGCTCGAGGAAGACCATCACGCCTGAGCCTTCGGGGCGTACGGACTAGGAAGGGGTTCGCCCACTACTGGGCGGCAGTATAGGAGACGCTTCCGCTGTCCTCGTGCCGGCGGGCGCGGCCTTCGAGCACCAGCCGCTCAAGATGCGACAGCGTCTCGGCGACGGCAAAGCGACGTGCGCCCGGCTTCAGATCGGCGCCGGAGAGCGGGAACGAGACGGCGTAACCGGACTGCGGCTGCTCGCCGAGCGCGGCTTCGGTGACGTCGAGGCGCTCTGCGTGATGGGCGATGAGGGCGTGGGCTCGGGCAACGGGATTCTCGATCAGCTCGCCGTGGCCGGGGAAGGCTCGGGTTGGCGCGAGCTCGATCGTCTGCTGGAGCGCGGTGAGGTAGTCGCCGAGCGGATCGGGGCGGCTCTCGGGCCACAGGCCGACCGTGGGCGTGATCGGGTCGAGCAGGTGGTCAGCTGCGACGAGGACGCCGTCGCGCAGCAGGCAGAGCTGGCCGTCGGCGTGGCCGGGCGCGGCAACGACAGTCCAGCCGCGCAGGTCGTCCCCGGGGCGGATTGGCGCGGCCGTGTCCTGGTAGCGGATAAACGGTCGGTAGTACGTGCCCTGCCCGATCAGCTCGTCGGTGACATCGCCGGGAACGCCGTGCCGTTGGAACCAGTCGGTGAGCCGCTCCGGCCAGTCGTCCGAGCCCCACACGAGCCGGCACTGCTGGAGGTCGAGCTCATCCTGGTAGACGGGCGCCCCGGTCAGCTCGGCGAGGTCGGCGGCGGCGCCGACGTGGTCGGGATGGAAGTGCGTGACGAGGATCGCAGTGACCGGGCCATCAAGCTCCGCGAGCTCGGCTGCCCAGCGTTCGCGAGCATCGGGCGCGCCGATCCCGGTGTCGACGAGCGTCCAGCCGTCGTCGCCCGGGAGCAGGTAGGAGTGGACGTGCCCGGGCCGCATCGGCAGCGGCGTGGTGACGCGGCGAACCCCGCCGGCGAACTCGTCCATCTCGCGAGTGTAGGCGCGAGGCTCGCCTCGCCCTCCGATGGCGTGCCTGTCTCCGCGAGCCAATGTCCTGTCTCTGACCCCAGCCATCGCCAATCCGGACATGGCCGCCAACGAGCCCAAGCCGATCGATCCACGTCGGACACGCCTGCGCTGGCCATGGCCGGTGTCAGAGACAGGACATGGCCCACCGCGTCCGTCGCAGCCTTGTCCAAACCGGAGACTGGTTAAGGCTGGCCGGGCACGCGGATCGCCGGATCGACATCCGGCTTATGCGTCCGCGAACGCCTCCTCGCTCGTGTCCTTCCCGTCGCCAGCCGAGCGGCACGAGCAGAGTGCGATGAAGTACGGCTCGAACTGGTTCTTCGTATCGCCCGGATCCGGGATTGTGTACTTGACGCCGGTAGGGGTGTATCCTGACTCGGGATTTCCCCTACCTTAGGACGGCGTTCATGTTCTCTCTTGTTTCGGTTGGTTCAAAAGCGGTCGCCAGCAATGCCGGATCATCCTTCCTGCAAGACGCAGGTAATTATGCGTCGATTGCTGCGGCTATCACCGCCGTCTTGCTGATCTTTGTCGCGATCTGGGTTTGGTGCTTGAAACGGAGGCGTCAAAGCAGCCTTTCGGAGTTTCTAAACGAAGGAAACGAACTCCTCGTTAGACTTCACAAGGCGGCATGGGGAGATCCATCGTTCCCACCACTAGCCATCGAAATGTCGGCGTGGTTCGAGCGGGTCGAGAACTCAGTACCTAGACGTTTCCGGGCAACGCTTCGTAGCGATGCGGGACTGGTACGCCTTGATGAATCGAACGCGGACGGGGAGTACAAGTACTTCCTAAGCTGGCTGCCTCAGCGTCTCACGCAGATTGACAAGGTTCAATCTCAACTATGAGCCGTCAACGCGCTATACGGCAATGCGTCCGCGTCCACGAGCCGCAGGAGCGTGTCGCGGAACAGGTGCGGGTTGCCGCGGTTGTTGAAGCGGAACGCGAACTCGTCGAGGTACGCGGGCAGGTGCTTCTTGGAGAGCTTGTGGTAACTGCCGATCACGCCACGGTCGAAGAGCGACCAGACGGACTCGACGGTGTTCGTGTGAACGGCTCCGCGTACCCATTCGTCTGCGGAGTGGTCGACGTACTCGTGCCGGGTGTTCTTGTCGGCGATGCCTCGGTAGGACTTGTGCGAATCGGTGTAGATCGCTTCGGCGTTGTCGGAGACGACATCGGCGAGGAACTTCTTCACGGTCGGTCCTTTAGCGTTCGGAGCGACGCGCAAGCGAACCTGGCCACCGCGCTCGATCGCGCCGAGCACGACGGTCTTGTTCTCCCGCCGGTGGCGTGCGGAGTCTTTCCGATCCTTGAACCCGCCGAGCTTCCCGCCGACGTAGGTCTCGTCGGCTTCCACGATCCCGGTCAAGAGCGCGTCGTCCTGCGTCATCGCCGAGCGGATGCGGTGGCAGAGGTACCAAGCTGTCTTGTAAGAGACGCCGAGCGTCCTTTTGAGTTGGTTCGCGCTGACGCCTTTCTTGGCCTCACAGATCAGGTATGTCGCGACAAACCACTTCCACAGGGGCAGGTGAGAGTCGTGGAAGATCGTGCCGGCACGAACGCTGAACTGGTAGCCGCACGCGCCGCATTCGTACTGCTTGCGCTTCGCAAGGCGCGCGATCTTCGGCGACTCGCAGCGGAGGCATTTCACGCCGTCAGGCCAGCGCAGTTCCTCAAGGTAGGCGTGGCAGGCGTCCTCATTGGAGAACTGCTCGACAAGCTTGATCAGATTCATAGCAGCGGTCACGGGGGGCTCCTAAATGCCTAAGGGAAAGAAGCGGAAGCTTCGCGAGATGACTGACGAAGAGGTAATGGCAAAGCTCTTTTCCAGAAGGGTCGTGACGCGGCTCAAGAGCGAAGCGAACCCCGATGAACTAGAGGAAAAGAAGGCCATACGTGAAGACTAGTACCCCTAATCACCGGTGTCAAGTATACAATCACC
>JANYJX010000032.1 GCA_025358355.1 Actinomycetes bacterium
CGCGCCGCTGCCAGGGTTCTCGCGGGCAGAGAAGAGATGGCTCGGTGGGCTCTGGATCACGATGGCGTGGCCGAGGGCGAGCCCGGTCACCGCTGAGGCGCCGATCTGGAACCGCGGCTCCGCGGTGCGGCTTCCGAGCCACGCGACGGTTGCCCCCGTCGCTGCCCACGCGAGTACGAGGAGCGTTCCGTCGAGGAGCCGGTCGGCCGCGACTGAGCCGACGGCGACTGCGATCCCCCAGAGGACGGTCCGGTAGTCGCGCTGCGCCGTCCGCCGGAACACGGTCGCGGAGAGGGCGGCGTAGATCGCGGCGACCCCGAGGAGTGCGCCGCCGCCGCTATTGCCACGCAGCACGGCGATGGCATCGATCGACAGCGCGAGGCTCGCGAAGACGAACACGGCCGCGATCGGATCGAGCGTGATGGCCTGGTTCCGGCGTAGCAGCTGATACGCGTGACCGGCCGCGAGTAGGGCCGCGGCGAGGATGAGGAACGAGCTCGAGCGCGGCGTCGAGGCGAGCTCGAGCTGACCGTGAGCGACGAGCGCTGCGGTCGTTGCGCCGAGCCAGATGACCCCACCGTTCGAGACGCGGGTCGAGCCGCGTCGGAGCCCGACGAGCGTCACAGCGAGCCCGATCGCACTCCACAAGCCAGTCGTCACGACGTGGCCCCAGCCGAAACTCGGCACGATTGCGAGCGTCGCAAGCGAGATCGCGTACGTCGCGACGACACCGGCGAGCCACAACTCGGCCTCGCGGATCGGCTTCCGCGCGACGGCGAGCCATGCTTCGAGATCGCTGAGAGCGAGATAGCGGTCGAGCTTGCCAGTCGCTTCTGGAGTCTGGAGTGCGAGGACGCCGGCGACGACCGCCACGGCGACTGCCGCGAGCGCGCCGTACGCGGGGTTGGCGGTCGCGGTGAGGTAGTCGGCCGGCGGAGCGTCGAACCTGAGGACGTGCGCGAGCGCTAGTCCGAGCGTCGCGATCGATAGAACCTGCAAGTGGGCCGCGCGTGTCCGGTGGGCGAGCCAGGCGAGAGCTGCCGCTTCGAGCGCCCACGTGAACGCAAGCGGCTGGCCACTCAGGATCCCTGCCCCGGCAACTGCGCCGAGGCCGATTCCTGCCGCAGCCAGGCCGGCGCTGATGTCCATCGACGTGCCCGTCGGCTTCCGATGCAGAAGCTGATGCGCGAGACTGCCGGCCACGAGCGCGACTGCGACGACGAGGTACGCCCAGGAGCGCGGAGCCGTCTCGAGCGAGCGATCGCCGTGGATCACGACGATGCACGAGCTCGTCGCGAGCCAGGCGAGGCCGCCCAACGTGCACTCCGCGAGGTCGAGCCGCAGGCCTGCGAGGAGGATCCCCAGGCCGGCGATCGACCAGAGCGCCGCGACGGCGACGTGGCCCCACCCGAAGTCCGAGAAGAGGCCGAGGAGGCCTAGCGCCGCGGCGTAGGTGACGAGGACGCCGCCCGTCCAGAGTGCGGCGGAGCGCAGGATCCGATGAGCGTCTTGGAACTTTGCGAGCGCGGGAGCGAGCAGCCCAAACAGTCCGCCATTGCTCTCGATCCGCTCGGTCCACGGCCGCGCGTAGAACGCGAACACGGCCGTCGCCAACGCGAGCGCGACGGCGGTTGCTGCGCCGGCGGCGGCATGCTCGTTCACGATCAGCAGCTGCGTCGGAGGCGCGTCGAGGATCAGCACGTGCCCGAGTGTGAGCAGCAGGTATGCGGCCGACCACACCTGGTAGCGAGGCTCTCGTAGCCTGCGTGCAAGCCACGCCAGCGCAGCGGCCTCGGCCGCCCACGTGTATGCCAGCGGCTGGCCGCTGAGTAGGTAGGCAAGCCCGATCGCGACGAGCGTGAGTGCGATTGCGGCCAGGTATGCGCTGAGGTCGCGCGCGGCGCGCCGTGCGAACAGCGCGCCGGCGGCGACTGCGTACGCGAGGGTGACGACGAGAAGTGCGACCCCCTCGTCGGTCTTGTCTCCGAACAGGCGAACGGCCGCGGCGGCGGCGAGGAGACCACCGGAGGTGATCAGCGACGTCGAGATCTGCTGCGGCGCCGCTCCCTCAACCCTGAGCTGGTAGGCGATGCCGGCGGCCAGGTAAAGGAGCGCGAACACGGCGACGAGCACGACGATGCGCGCCGGCGCCTGCCCGTGGTACTGAGCCTGAGCGGCGAGCACGGTGATCTGCGGCAGGCTCACGGCGCTGCCGGCGACAAGCAGCTCGCGCCAGCGGCGCTGCACCGAGACGATCGCGGTCGCGGCGAGCACGATGGCGACGAATGAGGTGCCGAGCACGCTGAGGCCGCTCTGCGCGACGACGGCGACCGGCACGAGCATCGCGCCGATCAGGCCGAATCCCCCGACCATCTGCGACTTCCACGCCAGCGCGGTCACGAGCGCGACACACGCGATCGACGCGCAGATGACGAGCGCGGCGTAGTCGGGCAACAGGTGGTAGAGCGCGGCGGCGAGGAGCGTGACGAAGCCGCCAGCGATCCCGACGCCGACCGCGGCGAGGGACGCGTGCGTGTCCTTGTAGCGGCGGCGCAACTCGAATCCCGCGCCGAAGATTGTAAGCGATGCGGCCGACCCGAGCCCGACCCGGCCAAGCGGCCCGATCCAGCCGCGGTTGACGGCAAGAACGAAGAAGAAGACGATCCCGAGCAGCGTCACAACGCCACCCGCGACTGCCAGCGCACCTGCGCCGAGCAGGTCGGCGGTGTTGATCTTCGGCAGCCCGAGCTTCGGCAGAGTCAGCAGCGGCTCGCGCGGCGGCTTCGGCGCTCGCGGCGCCCGTGCGGGCCGGCCAACCGGCGGTGGCTCGGCCGTCTCGCCGCGTGCCGCGCGCTTGCGATCGGCGAAGCGGATGTTCTGGCGCGTGGCGTACGCGAGCCGGTCGGCGTGATGGCGCAGCGACGGGGGCGCGTCCTGGCCGATCGACTCGGTCAGGCGCAGGATCGCGAGGAGACCTTCGACCTCGCCGTACGACAGCGCTCTGGCGCGTGAGGAGTCGAGCAGTTTCAGGGCGTTCTTGAGCTCACCGTTGGTGACGCGCTCGCGGACGAGGTCGAGGCGCTCGCGCAGCCAGCTTGCGACGTTGGCCTCGTCGATCGTCGCGATCGGCTTCGGTGCGGGAGCAACGACGGGGGATACGGTGATGACGGACGCGGCCGACGTGCGGCGCAGCTCCGCGAGATCTGTCTCCAGCTCGCGCAGTCGCCGCTCGAACGAGCTCAGTTGTAGGTCCAGAAAGTCGTTCACGATGATCTCCTCCGTCGGCGGATGCTCATGAGTAGTCCCAGCAGTCGTGTGCGACGTAGAGGTCTACGACGCGACCGCGATGTCCTGGCTCCGGCGACTGATCGCACACCGTCCAGCGATCCTCGACCAGTACGGGGTCGCCGTCAATGCTTCGGGCAATGACGCTGAATCCGGCCGCCTCGAGCTGCGTGCGGGCCTCGTCGAGCTGGTCGTCGATCACGTCGGTCACGACCCGCGCCAGCGCCAGTGAACAGGTGCGGGCAACGATCAACGTCACGGCGCGCGCACGGGCCCTCGGAGCCGGCCACTGCCGGCACACAACCCAGTGCGAGCGAACGACTATCCCAAGTGCGCCGCCGCCGATGGTCGTGTAGCGCAGGCCGGTCGCGTCGAGCGTGTCCTGTGCGATATCGAGGCGCTGCCCCACGACAGCGGGAACGGCCGTCGGCTTGGCCGAGCCGCACCCGGCAAGTGCCAGAACGGCGGCGACGAAAACGACGGCTGTGAGTGTTTTCTGCATGTGCCCGACGGTAGGCCGTACGTGGGTTACAGGGCGTCCGGAGAATGCCTCGCTCGCATAAGGGAAAGCCCTCGCGTAGACGAACCGGGGAGGCCCGCGAGCGCGGACCTCCCCGGTCGAAGCTGTGGCTCGCCTCGGTTACTTGATGCGGAACGAGACCGCCCTGGCTGCCGAACGGCCGGCGACGCTGACCGTCAGCTTCACCCTCAACAGCTTCCCTCTCGCCGCCTTCGGCACGATCACCGAGACGCGACCGGTTCCGCCCTTCAGCGATCTCGTACAGGCGATCGCCTTGCCTGCGATCGTCGCGTTGCAGGTCGCGGTGCCGGCGGTCAGGGGCGATCCGTCGGCCTGCTGGGTCACGGCGAACGCGACGCTGAACCGCTTGCCCGCGTGAGGCGCGGCAGGTGTCGCAACCGGAGCTCCGATCGCCGGCCGGATCACGGGCGGAGGCGGCGGAGGCGGGGGAGGCGGAGGTGGCGGCGGGGTCGTGAGGATGTACGTGTAGCTCGCGTTCCCGTCAGGAGCCTCGTCGGCGAATGTCTGCTCGTCGGCGGCGTCCGCGGAAGCGAACGTGCCGATCCAGAAGCCGAAGCCCTTGTCGATGCCGAGATCCCCCTTCGCGAACGAGATGTCGACGGTGGTTGCCGTCGCGCCCACCTGGAGGCTCGGAATCGTGGTCGGGGTCAGATTCCCCGCGGCGTCGCTTGCGAATGCGACCGGGATCACGACGCCCGGCCCGGCAGAGACGAGCAGGATCACGCGCCCGGTCGCATCGAAGACCTGGCCGTTTAGGTCGGTGTCGAGGAAGATCCCCATCACCCCGCCGGGCGGAAGGACGACCGACGTGCTCAGCGAGATCTTCCCAGCGTCGTCGTTCGTGACGGTGACAGCCGTGATGTCTGGGCCGCCTCCCGTCGCGTCCCCGCTCGGGTCGGTGAACGTGTCCGCCGTCGCCGCGGCGGCCGCGACCAGCGCAATGGATGCCACTGTCGCGAGCAGGACTAGGAGCCGCTTCATGCCCGTACCACCTTTCTGTGCCGATTTCCGGATGCGTCGACTGTCCGCCAGCCGCGCCTCGGGTCGCGTGAGGCGACTCCCTCGGCTGGGATCGGGGAAATCCCGGCGCCGCCAGCCGAAGTTGAGAACTCGACCTCGTGACGAACAGCGCTTACGATCCCCCCGTGATGCATCCCCAGGCGGTGCTGGGTCGGGAGCCGGAGCGGCAGCGGCTCGACTCACTCCTCGACGAGGCGCGGGACGGGCGCAGTGCGGCCCTCGTGCTCTCCGGTGAGGCGGGAATTGGGAAGAGCGCGCTCCTCGACGACGCTGTCGTGCGTGCTGCGGGGTTCCGCGTGTTGCGGGCGCGCGGCTTCGAGTCGGAATCCGAGCTTGCGTTTTCCGGTCTCGCCGATCTGCTCCGGCCCGTCCTCGGCCTGCTCGACTCGATTCCGGAGCCGCAGTTCGCTGCACTTGCCGGGGCGCTCTCGCTCGGCCCGCCGGGCCAGGGCGATCGCTTCGCCGTATGCGCCGCGACGCTGAGCTTACTCGCCGTCGCTGCGGAGGACGGCGCGCCGATTCTCGTTGTCCTCGACGATGCGCAGTGGCTCGATACGTCGTCCGTGCAGGCGGTGCTCTTTGCGACGCGGCGGCTGTACGCCGAGGGCGTCGCGGTGCTGATCGCGCTGCGGTCGGGCGAGGATTCGGCCGAGAGCGCGTTGATCGAACGGGCCGGGTTGCCGACGCTCGAGCTTGCGGGCCTCGATGTCGAGTCCGCGCGGGCGCTGCTCGGTGCCGGCGGGCTAGCAGTCTCGAGCGAGGTCGCGGCCCGACTAGCCGCGGATGTCGCGGGGAATCCGCTCGCGCTGATCGAGATCCCACGGCTCCTGACGCCCGGCCAGCTCGCCGGCACCGAGCCTCTTCCCGACGAGCTTCCAGCCGCACCGACGGTCGAGCGCGCGTTTGGCCAGCGGCTCGATGCGCTCCCGGACCAGACACGAACGGCGCTTCTTGTTGCCGCGGCCAGCGAGTCGGGCGACCTCGGCCAGATCGTCCAGGCGTTGTCGACGCTCGGCAGCGACCTCGCGGCGTTCGAGGCGGCGGAGCGTGCCGAGATTGTTGCCCTCGACGCGGAGCGGATCCAGTTCCGTCATCCGTTGCTGCGCGCCGCTGCTTACCGGGCGGCTTCGGCAAGCTCGCGCCGGGCCGCGCACGGCGCACTCGCGCGGGCGGAAGCCGGTGATGGACGCGCGTGGCATCTCGCGGCAGCGGCACAGGAAGGCAACGAAGAAGCAGCGCAAGCGCTGGAGGAAGCCGCTTTGGAGGCGCGCCAGAAAGGCGGAGTGGCGGAGTCCTCGAGCGCGTTCGAGCGCGCAGCAGAGCTGAGCGCCGACGACGAGTCGCGCGCGCGCCGCCTCCGTGAAGCCGCCGGCGATGCGCGACTCGCGGGTCGGGTCGACAGCGCGGTAGAGCTGCTCGGCCGGGCGCTCGGCTGCGTGACCGAGCCCATCTCGCGTGCCCGCATTCAGCACCTGCGCGGCGTGATCGAGATGTGGGACGGCTCGGCCGCTGCCGCGCACGATCTTCTCGTCACGGAGGCAGGCCGCATTGAAGAGCTCGACCGTGGCAGGGCGAGCTCGATGCTCACCGGCGCGGCGTGGGCTGGCTTCATGGCCGGCCAGCTTGACCGCGGGCTCGCGACAGCGCGCCGCGCGAATGAGCTTGCAGCTGGCCAGAGCGAGGAGATCGAGATCACGGCGGCGGCGGTTCTCGGCATCGGCCTGCTCCTCGTCGGCGAGTCGAAGACGGCGCTGCCGCTGCTTGCCGCTTATCACCAGCAGCTGCTGGATGGCCGCGGCGCGGGTGCGCTTCCGCAGCAGCTGATCCGCCCCGCCGGCCAGGTGCTGATGTGGTTCGAGCGCTACGACGAAGCGCGCGAGACGCTGACGAAGACGATCGAGGTCGCGCGTAGCCGCAGCGCGCTCGGCGCGCTGCCGTACGCGCTGGCGACGCTCGCCGAGATCGACTACCGCACGGGCTCGTGGCCCGCGGCGTATGCGGGCGCCTCGGAGTCGGTGCGGATCGCCGAGGACACGGGCCAGACCAGCCTGCTTGCGTATGGGCTCGCCTGTCTCGCGCAGGTGGAAGCGGCAACGGGTCGCGAGAGCGATTGCCGCATTCATGCAGCGCGGGCGGTCGAGCTGGCAGAGGTTCGGGCCGGTGCCGCGGTCGCGTACGCGCAAGCCGCTCTGGGTTTGCTCGAGCTAGGTCTAGGCCGGCCGGAAGCAGCCGAGGCGCAACTTCTCCAGCTCGCGCAGTCGGTCGGCGACCGCGGGCTGCGCGAGCCGGGGGTCATCCAATGGGTACCCGATCTCGTCGAGGCGCAGGTCAGGGCGGGGCGAGCCGAAGAGGCCGCGAAGACGCTTGTCGGGTTCGAGTCGGCTGCCGTCGAGGCGGACAGGGTGTGGGCGCGTGCGGCGGCAGCGCGTTGCCGAGGCCTACTCGCGGCCGATGCCGATTTCGAGGCGGTCTTCGCGGAGGCGATCGAACTGCATGGCCGCACGCCGACGCCGTTCGAGCGCGCGCGCACGGAGCTGTGCCTGGGCGAGCGGCTCCGCAGGGCGCGCCGTCGCGCCGATGCTCGCGCGCCACTGCGGTCGGCGCTGGAGACGTTCGAGCGGCTGGGCGCGGTGCCGTGGGCCGAGCGCGCGAGGCACGAGCTGGCCGCGACGGGCGAGACCGTCCGCGCGCGCGATGCGGCCGCAGCCGACGAGCTGACGTCGACCGAGCTGCAGGTCGCGCTCCTCGTCGGTCGTGGCGCAACGAACAAGGAGGCGGGCGCCGCGTTGTTCCTCAGCCCGAAGACCATCGAGACCCATCTGGGCCGCGTCTATCGCAAACTGAGCGTGAGGTCGCGAACCGAGCTAGCGAACGTCCTGGCACGAGACACAGTGGCCGCGTAGGCACCTCGCGAACACTGAGCTTCGGGCACAGCGTACGAACAGCGGGCGCTTCGTGGCGACAAGTACTGCTTGCTCTGACTCTGCCCGTGTCGGGAGACTCCGTCAGGCTGCCTTCATGCGCGCTCGCCACAGCCGCTTCTCCTTGGATCAGACATTCGAGGCCGACGTCTGGGGCGACTGGACGCTCGTGGAGTTACTCGGCATGGGGGGAAACGGCGAGGTTCTGGCAAGCCCGGAGTGGGCGAGGTGGCGTCGAGGGGGCCTTGAAGGTGCTGACGCGGCTTAGCGGCGACGGATACCCGCGCTTCAAGCAGGAGGTAGCGACGCTCGAGCAGCTTCTTCTGACTGACCTCGATGTTCTACCGATCATCGCGGTTCACCTTCCCGATGAGTCGACTAGGGACGATCCGCCCTGGTATTGCATGCCGGTGGCCACCCTGCTCAGAGCCGCTCTTGCGAACACCGCCCCACGCGAGATCGCCCGATCGATATCGGGCCTGGCTAGGACTGGAGTTCCCCCGCTTTCGTGGGCAGGACGGCTCCCGCCCTCTGTGCTCGCCCGCTTCCTGCAGGAACGCCGCCTCGCCGGGCGCGTGACCGTGATCGACGACTGAGAGCCGGATCACCCGATCGCTCCGATCTCTGCGTCGGATCGCCGGAGACCCTGGCCGATCGCGACCGTCTGCTTGAAGATCTCGTCCTCCGTGACACCCGCGGCCGTCAGCTTCTCGATGTCGGCGTCCGTGACCGTGTAGGCCCGTTTGCGCAGCTTGGCGAGGTACGGGGCCATTTCCTCCGCCGCGGGCGCCCTGTCGGCGACGATCGTCCGCAGCTGAGTGATGTGCACACTCACGAGGGCGATCCTAGACGGCGAAGGAGAGAGGTCATCGAGCAGGCACGGGCGAAGGCCCGCGCCGTTACGCGCTCTCCGCGACCCGACCGCTGTGGCCTATCACCAGAGCGGGTAGATGTTCTCGTCTTCTTCTTCTTTTTGCGGCGCTTGCGGCTCGACGCCACCCGTCCTCAGTCTGGCGAGCAGCCGCAGGAGAGCGTCGAGAAGGCGCATCACAGCGCTTCCAGGATCGCACGCGCGGCGATGTCATGTCCACGGTCTGTGAGGTGGACGCGGTCGACGAAGCACCAGCCGTCGAACGTGACCGCTGCGAGGTCGACGAACGTCACGTCGAGGCGGGTGCAACTGTTCGCCAGACGCTCCACATATTCGTCCCACCCGGTCGCGAGCACTTCCTTCACGCGTTGCCACCGAGCCCCGGTGGCTGCGTCGGCGAGGTCGAAGAGGGTTCGCTCCTCTGTCGTGACTGCGCGTTCGCATGCATCCGCGAAGGGCTGCGCAGCGAAGACCACTCGCGTTGCGGGAGGAGTCGCTGCCGCGAGGATCGCAAGGTCGCGGGCGTGCCGTTCGGCGGCTGCAACCAGTACCTCGCGCTGGTGCGCCGGAGAACGGCCGGCGATCTCCGACCTCGTCATCTGCGTCACCGATTTCGCCGCGCCTCTGACCAGCCTGAGCTTCCGTGCGGCCTTGCCGCCCCAAGACTGCTCACCTCCGTATATGAGGTCGATCAAGGCATCTACCGGCCAGCGTGCGAGCTGATCGAACGCGCCTTCCCAGAAGAACGGCCCGAACAGCTCATTGCCTCCGAGGCTCTGGAGCGCGGCGGTGAGATTGTTGACCCCGCTGACGACGACCACCATGTCGGCCGACCCGACGAAGGGAATGGCGGAGATCAGCTCTTGCGTCGAGTTCGCGCCCCGGACTCCGAGGTTCAAGAACGGGGTTCCGGTCTCGTTCGCAAGCAGGGAAGCGAGCGTACGGCTGTCGGACGTTGCCCCTACTCCGAACGCGACGGAGCTTCCGACGAGGAGCCCTTTGGGGGCCTCGTCGTGCCAGCTCGTCGAGTCCACTCGGGTGGCGCTGTTGTAGGAGAGCCGGAACCCGTTCTCGTCGGTTGACACGACCCGGGAGCGGATGTTCGGGGGCGTCCCGATCGTCAAGTACGGCCGCAGGCTCGGTTGGAGAGCGTCGTAGGCCGCGAGGTGCGGCGCTATCCGATCGCGTTCGCCTGCGAGTTTCCGGTTAGCGCTTGGCAACGACGACGTCTCCCATGACGATGACATCGAGCCCGCTTCGCTCGAAGACCGACAGCGCATCTGCAGGCGAAGTCACGATCGGCTCGCCGCGCAGATTGAACGAGGTGTTGAGAAGCGCCGGGACTCCGGTGCGCTCCCCAAACGCGCTAACGAGTGCGTGATAGCGCGGGTTCCACTCGCGGCGAACCGTTTGGATCCGCACTGTCCCGAAGTGGTCGGCAGCTGGCACCACGCCACGCGCGCGCTCGTGCAACGGTAGGGCGAGGAGCATGAATCGCGCCGGATGCTGAGCCGCAGCAAGGGGGTCAACAAAGTCCGCGGCCCGCTCCTCGAGCACGGATGGAGCGAAGGGACGGAACGCTTCGCGGAACTTGATCTTCTCGTTGACGAGCGCCTTCGTGGCGACGTTCCGCGGGTCGGCGAGGATGCTGCGATTGCCGAGGGCGCGCGGGCCCCACTCGAAACGACCCTGGTACCACCCGACGACCTTCGCGTCGGCGAGCAGGTCGGCGGTCCGTTCCACGAGCGCGTCCTCGTCGAGCCGCTCGTAGGCGACGCTCTTCCCCTCCAGCGACGCGATGACGTCCGCTTCGGAGAACGCTTTCCCCCAGTAGGCGTGCTCCATGACGAAGCGACGTGGCCGCTGCAGGACGACATGCTCAACGTAGAGCGCGGCACCGAGCGCTCCGCCGGAGTCCCCCGGAGCTGGCGGAACGAAGAGCTGGTCGAAGTCGGTGCGCTCGAGGAGCCGCGCGTTCGCGACGCTGTTGAGGGCCACGCCGCCTGCGAAGCACAGATTCCGTGCCCCCGTGCGCCGGCGTGCCTCCCGTGCGAGGCCGACCACGACGTCCTCGGTCACCTGCTGCACGCTCGCGGCGATGTCCGCATACGCCTGGTTTTCCTCGGCCTCGCGTCCGGTCGCCCCCGGATGGGTGGTCGGGGTTCTGAACTCAGCACGCGGATCCCGCGGTGGCAGGCCGAACAAGTCCTCGAAGCGGGGGCTGAAGGGACGCGTGAGCGAACGGTGGAACAAGAAGTAGTCCAGGTCGAGCCAGAAGCTTCCGTCGTCGTAGAGCTCGATTACACGCCGTACCTGCTCCACGAAGCGAGGCTCGCCGTACCGCGCCATCCCCATGACCTTGTACTCGCCTTCGTTGACTTCGAAGCCGAGGTAGGCGGTGAACGCCGAGTAGAAGAGGCCGAGTGAGTGGGGGAAGCTAATGCCGCTCTCGAGCGTGATCGAGCTGCCGCCTCCCGACCAGTCACCCGTACCCCGGCCGATGGTTGTGGTGCTCCATTCGCCAACGCCGTCGATGGTGATGATCGCGGCGTCCGTGAAGGGCGAGCAGAAGAGCGCGCTGGCCGCATGCGAAACGTGGTGATCGACGAAGAGGACGCGCTCGGGGGGCAGTTTCAGCCGTCTCGCCAGGGTGTTCCTGATCCAGAGACGGTCGTGAAGCCAGCCGGGAAGGGCACGCTCGAAGGGCTGGCGCGAATGCGGGGTCGTTGCGAGGAGCGTGGCCGCCACCCGCCTCAGCTTGACGAGCGGCTTCTCGTAGAACACGACGTAATCGAGTTCGGAACCTTCGAGGCGACCCTCAGCGAGGCAAAACTCGATGGCGCGCGCCGGGAAGCGCGCGTCGTGCTTCAGGCGCGAGAAGCGTTCCTCCTCGGCGGCGGCGACCAGGTTTCCATCGCAGAGGAGGGCGGCGGCGGAATCGTGAAAGGAGCAGGAGACACCGAGTATCGCGGTCAAGTCATCCGTCGACTGCGTTCGAGAGAGGGATCGGGCGCCTCCAGGTGAGCCCAATTCGAAGCTTCGGGCCGCTTGAGGCGTAGCGGATCGCCGAAGAGGCGCGCACCGGCTCCGAGTGGCCGGACGAGGAGCACGTAGAGAACCGCGGCCATCCGCATTCCGGGCCGGCGCGATCCGCCCACGGGATTCTCCTCGTCGGGCAGTCGCGAATCGATCCGAGGCGCATTCGTCAAACGCGCATTGAGACCTCGGCCCAGACGAGGGACTCGGCAAGCTCGCTCGGACACGCGCGGACGATATCAACCGTTGCCGGTCAACGTGTTCGCGTTCGCCCACCCCGCCCAGAAGGAACACGAGCATGCAAGAGGGGTAAGGACGATGGGCGCGGCGGCCGGTTGTTCTCCAGGCCGGCCGGCTTTGTCTGGTGGTCTTGGGCCGCGGGCGGCCCCTTCAGGGATCGCCGCGCAGAAGAAGCCGCGTCAGCGGTTTCGTCCTTCTCGCGCAACGAGAAGACTGCTGCGAAACAAGCATGGGCCGTGCTGGGATCGAACCAGCGACCTTGGGATTAAAAGTCTTGCAAGGACGCCCGCGTCAAATGGCGCTGAGCTGAAAGAGCCTGCAAACATCTCGCCTCATGACTGCATGTAACTGCGCCGAGTTGCACCTTGTGGAGACACGCCGGTACTCCAATCCGTACTCCGCGGTTCCCGCGTAGACGATGTGCGTCTGGTTGGCGGTCGGCGCGGCGGCACTCTGACCGTCGTCGGTTTGTCCGTGTAAGAGTCGAACAAAGGCCGATTGGTTGCGCATGCCGGTCGGTCGGTCGTGGACGTCCGAAGAGCGGCTCCGCCCCCCTTTTGGGGGAGACCGGAGTAGGTTGGGGCGCCGACGATGTCTTCGTGGACGGCGGAAACCACGCGCGCTTTGCTGCGCTCGACGTTGCTTCCCCCGAGGAGGTTGCGCGTCGCTACCGCACGCTCGTGGAGCAACTGCCGCTGATCATCTATGTCGACGCGCTCGACGCGGCGAGTTCGAACATCTTCACGAGCCGGCAAATCGAGCCGATCCTCGGCTACACGGTCGAGGAGTGGCTTTCGCGGCCCGATTTCTGGCTGGATGTGACGCACCCTGACGACCGCGAGCGGGTGCTGGCCGAGATCGCCCGCACCGACGCCAGCGGTGAGCCGTACGCCACCGAGTACCGCTACGTGCACCGTGACGGCCAGATTGTCTGGATTCGCAACGAGGCTGCCCTGACGCGTGACGCCGACGGCCGGCCGCTCTTCTGGCAGGGCTTCATCCTCGACATTACCGAGCAGAAGCGCGCCGAGCAGCAGTACCGCGCGCTGGTAGAGCAGCTGCCAGCGATTACCTACATCACCTCGCTGCTCGAGGCGGGCAGCCCGGCCG
>JANYJX010000039.1 GCA_025358355.1 Actinomycetes bacterium
GCGTCACGCCGCCTTCGATCGTGCAGACCAACGCGTAGCGGCCAGCCAGTCCGAGCTTCGCGTTACGGTGAAACGACATCCGAGCCCTCCTTCGAGCGTAGGTCCGGGAAGACCCACAGCCTCAAAGGAGGGTCGGATAGAGCCCTCAGCCGCTCACAACCACTGTAGGCAGGACAGCTAGCTCAGCCGGCGACTTTCGCCTCTAGATCGTCCTCGAGCGCGCCGATCGCGTCCCAGAGACGGCTCGTTGCCTCGCGTGCGGCGCCAGGATCGCCGGCAGCGAGATCGGCGACGTCGATCGCGGACCCGACGACGATGTGCCAGCGTGTTCGCTCGCGCCAGCCGTCCGTTCCGCGGAGAGCACAAGGAACGAGCGGCACGCCGGCGCCGAGCGCGGTTCGGGCTGCGCCGGTGTGTGGCCGGTGTTCTTTGTCGAGACGCAGCCGCGCACCTGTCGGGAAGATCACAACGACTTCACCGTGCCGCGCCAACGAGGTGGCCGTTGCGAGCCCGCCGACGCCCCCGATCTCCTGCGCCGGAAACGCGCCCAGACCCCGCACGATCGGCCCGAGGTAACGGCGCGCGAACAGCTCGTTCTTCGCCATGCTGCGCAGCCGCCGCCCGGCGACCGCGTACGCGAGCGCGAACCCGTCGTACCCGGAGAGATGGTTCGCGGCGAGGACGAAGCCGCCGCGTGGCAGGTTGGCTGCTCCCGAGACGATCGGCCGGAAGACCAAGCGCGTCAGCGGCCGGCTGACGATCGCAACGACGCGGGCGAGGATCACGGGTGCCGAGATCGTTGCATCTGTCACACGGGAATGCGAGGGTAGCCCCGTGACGACTGCTTCGGTGGTTCCTCTCCGAACGAAGCTGCTGTACGCGACGAGCAACGTGGGCAGCGAGGCGCTTGGCCGCAGCCGCAGCTTGTGGCTCCTCTACTACTACGCACCGCCCGCCGACTCCGGCGCGCGTCGGTACCTGCCGGCGCTTGTGATCGGCGCGATCCTCGCCGGCGGGCGGATTCTCGGCGCGTTCGACGAGGTGGTTGTCGGCTTCCTCAGCGACCGGACCCGATCCCGCTGTGGGCGCCGGATCCCGTACATCGTTGCGGGCGCGCCGCTGTGGGCGGTGTTCGCGATCGTCACGTTCACGCCACCGCCTGATGCGGGGACAGCTGTCACAGCGGTCTATCTCTTCGTCACCCTCGAGTTCTTCTTTCTCTTCAGCACCGTCGCCGGCGGCCCGTACGAGGCGCTGCTGCCAGAGCTCGCGCCCTCGAGCGCGGATCGAGTCAGCTTGCAGTCGATCAAGGTCTACCTCGGGCTTGTCGGGACGACGATCGGGCTCGTCGGCAGCGACCTGCTCGTCCATCACGTTGGCTTCAGGGCGATGGCGGTCGTGATGGCGACGCTCGCTCTGGTGTGCCGTTTACGCGGGGCTAGCTGGAGTCTGGCGACGCGCGATGCACTCGCGCACGCCGGCGACGATCGGCTTCCGCGACGCGCTGCGAGCGACCTTCGCGAATGCGCCGTTCCGCGCGCTGCTGCCGACGGTCGTCCTGTTCGCCCTCTCGTTCGAGCTGCTCCAGGGCGTGATCCCGTTCTACGCCCACGCGATCCTCGCGCCCGACAGTTGGCTCAAGTCGCGGATTCTGCTGGCCGTTGCGATCGCCTCGGCCGTGCTCTGCGTGCCGCTGTTCGCGCGGCTCGCGCGGCGCACCTCGAAGCGAGCTGCCTACCGCTCGTCGATGCTGGCTGCGGCGCTCGCCTTCCCGCTGCTCGGTGTCGCCGGTCTCGTCCCGTGGATTCCACGCGAGTTTCAGGTGCTCGTTGCGGTGGCGCTAATCGGCGCGCCGATCGGGGCGCACTTCCTGTTCCCGGTCCCGCTCACGGCGGATGTGATTGACCACGACAGCGGGCAAACGAGCCAACGCCGAGAGGCGACCTACCTCGGTGCGACGAGCTTCGTCGAACGCACCGCCACCTCGGCCGCGCCGCTGATCCTCGTTACGCTGCGCCTGCTCGGCGACACACGGGCGCACGCGCTAGGCATCCGGCTCGTCGGTCCTGTCGCCGGGCTGATCGTGTTTGCCGGCTTCGTGATGTTCGGCCGCTACAACGCGCCCGACGAGGTGCACAACCGCCTGGAGCCCGAAGCAGTCGATGTGTGACGGTGCTGTGACGCAGCCCGGCGCGGCGGCGTAGAAGGGGGACACCGACCCTCGGAGGTTCCCTCGTGAAACGTCTCGCAGCCGTTGCAGTTCTCCTACTTGCCGCCGCAGCCCTCGCTGGCGTCGCCCGACCGGACGGCTCTCGCGCCGCCGACACCCCCGCCGCCCCCGATCCGCCGCGCACGATTACGGTCTCCGGATCAGGAACGGCAACGTCGACCCCGACGAGGGCGAGCATCTCCTTCGGCGTGCAGACCCAGGATCCATCGGCCAAAGCAGCGCTCGCGCAGAACGCGCGCGACATGCAGCAGGTGCTCGACGCCCTGAAGAAGGCCGGCGCGCAGGAGATCCAGACGCAGTCCGTCTCGCTCTCTCCCACCTACGGCGATAACGGCCAACTGACCGGCTACTCGGCCTCGAATACGGTGTCCGTAACAGTCACGTTTGGTGCGGCTGGCGCAACGATCGACGCCGCGGTTGGCGCCGGAGCGAACCAGGTCTATGGCCCGTCACCGCTCATCGGCGATCTCGAGGCGCAGTACCAGAAGGCCCTTGCCGACGCGGTCGCGAATGCGCGCGCGCGCGGCGAAGTGCTGGCGAAGGCTGCCGGCGAGACGCTCGGCCCGGTCACGTCGGTCGTCGAAGGCGGTAGCTCCTTCACGCCGATGCCCTATGCGAAGACCGCATCTGCGGATGCGGGGACGCCGGTGGTCGCCGGCCCGCAGGATACGACCGCGTCCGTCACGGTCACGTTCCAGCTCGGCTAGTCGCTAGCTTCGCACCCACGGCCGCCGCTAGGCTCGGCGGCCGTGGGTGCTCTTCGCCATCGCGATTTTCGGCTGCTCTTCTTCGGCCAAGTTGTCTCGCTCTTCGGCGACGGCCTGTTCGCGGTCGCGCTCTCGTTTGCGGTGCTCGAGACGACGGGCTCGCGCGCCGACCTCGGCTACGTCCTGGCTGCCGGCGCGTTGCCGCTCGTCGGTTTCGTTCTCGTAGCCGGCGTCTGGGCCGACCGGCTCTCGCGACGGAAGTTGATGCTCGCCTCGGACGGCGTCCGAATGGCCATTCAGGGCACGCTTGCCCTCCTCATCGGAACAGGACACGCGACGCTCTGGGTGTTCATCGGGCTCTATGCGTTCTACGGCGTCGCGATGGCCTTCTTCTCGCCAGCGTCGACGGGTCTGATTCCCGAGCTCTTGCCGGCCGCGGAGCTTCGTCGCGCAAACGGCCTGCTGGGGATCACACGAAGCGTCGCGGCGATCGGCGGAGCAGCGGTCGGCGGCGTTCTCGTCGACGTGATCGGGCCAGGGAGTGCGATTGGTGCCGACAGCGCGACGTTCGCGGTGAGCGCGCTCGCGCTCGCGCTGATGCACCCGGCCCGCAGCCAGAGCACCGAGCGCGACCCGTTCCTGCACGAGCTCGCCGTTGGGTGGCGCGAGGTAAAGAGCCGCCCGTGGGTGTGGATGACGATTCTCAACATCTCGCTCTTCCTGATGCTCTACGTGGCGCCGTTCGACGTGGTTGGCCCCATCATCGCCCGGCAGTCGCTCGGCGGTGCTACAGCGTGGGGTCTGATCAGCGCCAGCTTCGCAGTGGGTATGGCGCTCGGCGGTGCGGTGGTCATCGTCGTGCGCTTGCGCCGGCCGATTCTTGTGGCTGGAATCCTGTTCGGCGTCACGAGCTTCTCGCCGCTCCTGCTCGCGTACACCGCGCCGCTCGGGCTGATCTGCAGCTCGTACGCGCTCGAAGGCATTGGCGTCGGGATCTTCCAGACGACCTGGGACACGGTGCTGCAGCGGGAGATTCCCGAGGAGGTGCTCTCGCGCGTGAGCGCCTGGGACTGGATGGGGTCGCTCGCCGGGATGCCGCTCGGGTTCGCCCTGACGGGGCCGGCGCTCGCGCTTGTGGGCGAGAGGCATCTGCTGTACGGCATGACGACGGTCTCCATCGGCCTGACGATCTGGATGCTCCTCGCGTCTGACATCAGGCGGATCGGCGCGGCGGACAAGCGGCCTCAACCGTGTTGATCGCGCATTCGGGGCCGATAGGCTTTCCGTGTGACAAGACCACCGCTGGATCCGGCGCGAGGTGCGGAAGCGGCCAGGAAACTCAAGTGCTTGGGCGCCAAGCGCATCCTCATCAAGGCCGCAGAGCTTGGCTACATCACGCAGGTGACGTGCAGGATGCCCGAGTGCTTCTGTCCCGAGGAGCTGGGCGGTGCTCGGCACTTCGAACCGGTAACTCGCCCAGGGACAGACTGGATGCCGACCTTCGAGCACTCCCCAATCCCGAAGCGAGAAGGGGGCCGTGAAACTGTCGACAACGCGGTCCTAGCTCACCGCCTCTGCAACAGGATCGACTATTCGATATTCGCTGGGCGGTCATACGCGAGAGATCTCGAGAGAATCAGGAAAGCTCGCGAGGCGGCCGCCGGGATCTAAGAACTCGAATCAAGATGAGTTTGCGAGTCGTTGGTGGCAGTTGAGGCAGTAGCCGATGGCGAGGAAGGCGTGGTGGATTTCGTGTCGGCGGTTGTAGCGGACGGGTAGTCGTTTGAAGTGGTGGAGCCAGGCGAAGGTGCGTTCGATGACCCAGCGCACCTGACCGAGTCCGGTGCTGTGCTCTGTGTTGCGTCGGGCGATCACCGGGGTGATGCCTCGAGCACGGACGAGGCGGCGGTGTTTGTCGTGGTCGTAGCCGCGGTCGGCGACGACGGTGTCGGGTCGCTGCCGGGGCCTGCCGACGGCGCCGCGGACAGGCGGTACCGTTGAGCGGTCCAGTACCGTTGAGCGGCGGGATCAGCTGGGTGACGTCGTTGCGGTTACCGCCGGT
Organism: Actinomycetes bacterium; assembly: GCA_025358355.1. GTDB lineage: Bacteria > Actinomycetota > Thermoleophilia > Gaiellales > Gaiellaceae > Gaiella. The sequence continues at coordinate 5,000 of JANYJX010000039.1, forward strand.
GACCGAGAAGGCGAGCGGGATCCCGGTGGCGTCGACCAAGAGATGGTGCTTGGAGCCGGTTCTGCCTCTGTCCACCGGGCTCGGGCCCGTTTCAGAGCCCCTTTTTTCGCCTGCACGTGGCTGCCGTCAACGACCGCTCGTGACCACTCGATCTCACCCGCCTGCTGCAACCGGGCGAGCAGCAGCGCGTGCAGCTCGTCCCAGACTCCGCCGGCGTGCCACTCATCGAGCCGACACCGACAGGTCGCGCCAGAGCCGAACCCGAGCTCTAGCGGCAGATGCCGCCACGCGATCCCCGTCGCCGTTCTCGTGGCCCGTCCGGGCCGCGTCGACGATCGCGTGCTGGACGGCGTCCGCGATCTCGTCACGCACGACGAAGATCAGGTACGCCTTCGGCAGGAACCGCGACTCGAAGACGCGGCCACGATATTCGTGTGTGATTCCGCGTTGGCGGCCGTGCCCGACCGCCTCCATCACCGTGACGCCGACGTGGCCGGTCTGCTCCTCGACGGCGTCCATGACGGTCTCGACCCGGTCGCGGACGACCACCGCCTCGATCTTCGCCATCACGTTCTCCTCGCTTTGGACCAACAAAAAAGCCCCAGGTCTCGCGATGGAGTCCTGAGGCGGCATTGCCCCGGCGAAGGGTCTTCGTTGACCCGGCTTGGCTTTCACCGTAGCGAGCGACGCGGTTCCGTGCAACCGATGTCACGCGAACCGTCTGCTAGGTTCCGCCGCCTGATGTTGCTCCACCTCTAGGTCACCGTTCCCGAGGCCTGCTGGTTCTGCGCCTCCTGTTGGCACGCCCTAGAACGCCTCTCGAAGGAGCACTCAGATGAAGCTGCGGGCGATCCCGCTCTACTACGGCCTCGAGTTTGCGCTCTCGATGCCTGCGTTCGTCGTGACCGCGGTGTACTTTGTCCGCGTCGTCCACATGTCGCCGCTGCAGCTCGTGCTGATCGGGACGGTGATGGAGGCGACCGTCTTCGTCTTCGAGATCCCGACCGGAGCCTTCGCGGACACGTACGGGCGGCGCCTGTCGCTCGTCGTCAGCTTCATCGTCCAGGGGCTCGCGGTCGTCCTCGTTGGGGCGGCGGCGAGCTTCTGGGTGATCGCCGTCGCGTGGGCGATCTGGGGCTTCGGCTACACGTTCCAGAGCGGTGCGTACGAGGCTTGGATCACCGACGAGGTCGGCGTCGAGCGTGTGGGCTCGGTCTTTCTTCGCGGGACTCGCATCTGCTACGCCGGCGAGCTGATCGGGCTGATTGGCAGCGTCGGGCTCGCGCTTTGGAGCCTGCGCGCGGCGGTGATCGCGGGGGGTCTCATCACACTTGGGTGCGGTGTCGCGACCGCCTTGCTGATGCCCGAAACCGGGTTTGTACGGCGTGCTGCCGGGCACCGGCAGCACGAGCATAGACAGACGGGGCTCCGGGCTCTCGCGGGCACGGCGCTGGACGGTGCGAGGCACGTCCGCGGCCGGTCGCTGTTGATCTTGCTGCTGGCGGCAGCGTTCTTCACTGGCATGTCCAGCGAGGCGTTCGACCGGCTGAAGGAGGCGCACTTCATCCGCGACATCGGCCTGCCGCGCGTCGGCTCGCTCGATCCGGTGATCTGGTTCGGGCTGTTCGGAGCGTGCGCTCTCGTTGTCGGCTTGGTCGCGTCGACGGTTCTGATCAGGCGAGCCGAGCGGGTCGCGACTCGGGTGACGAGGCTCCTGCTTCCCATCACCGCCGTGCTCGCTGTCGCAGAGGTCGTGTTCGCCTTGTCGGGGTCGATCGCGCTTGGCTTGGGCGCGCTCGTCGTCGCCCGGCTGATGCGGTCGCTTAGCGGGCCGCTCTACCTGACCTGGCTGAATCAAGGGATCGCGGATTCCAGTGTGCGAGCGACCGTGATCTCGATGTCGGGGCAGGCCGATGCGATCGGCCAGACGGCGGGCGGTCCGGTGCTCGGGGTCGTCGGCAGCGCTTACGGGATCCGGGTCGCGCTGCTGGCGGGCTCCGCCGTGCTCGTGCCGGCGTTGGGTCTCTACGCAAGAGCCGCAGGCCGCTACGGCGTGGACTAGGTCTGCGGAGCTAGCCCTTGACCGCGCATTGCTCTCCTGTACGCGACTGCGACTGCGTCGAACTTGAGGTGCAGCTCGTCGGCGAGATCGAACGGGACGATCTCCGGGCGCTGCGACTCGACGACGACCTGATCCTGGCCGAAGATCACGTCCTCGAAGTCCTGGAGAACCGACGCGGGTTGCTCGAGGTTGTAGTTACGCCCGGTCACGACGTAGCCGATCGAGCGCTCGGGGCCGGCCGGCTGCGAGGTGAACAGATAGACCATCCCCTCTTCGCCGCCCCAGCCGAGGCGGAGCGCGATCGTGTACGGCAGGTGCAGCTCGTAGCGGCTGCGGCGTAGCGGCAGTTCGCTGGTCTCGTTCGCGAAGACAGGGAAGTCGCCGCTGTTCGGCGCCTCGGGTCGGACGATCTCGTAGTGCAGAACATGCTCCTCGGTTCGCACCGTGTGCTCGGGCACGACCGGGCGCTCCGGGTCACCGAGCAAGCCGGGATGCACCCAGGGGAAGTGGCCGAAATCGGTGAAGTTCTCCACCTGGCGCGACGATTCCGCTAGCCAGGTGTACGGGCCGCAGAAGACGAGCTCCCAGGCGGGCGAGTCGAGCTCGGGCAGCGCTGGCAGCTCCCAGCGGGGCTCGTCGAGCGCGACCCAGACGAGGCCGTAGCGCTCTTGGCTCGCGAACCGCTGGATGCGGGCTTTCGCGGGAACCTTGGTCGGCTCGGCCAGCTGCGGGATTGCGACGCACGCGCCGCCTTTCTCGTAACGCCAGGCGTGGTACGGACAGATCAGTTCATCGCCTTCGATGCGGCCGAGCGACAGGGCGGTGCCGCGATGGATGCAGAGGTCGGAGTGGACGTTCGCGGCTCCGGAACTATCGCGCCAGACGACGAGCCGCTCGCCGAGCAAATCGACCGCGACGGGGGCGCCGGCGACTGCGGCCGAGAACGAGACCGGATGCCAGCAGGCGCGCAGAGCAGTCGGGTCGGCGGCGGCACTCGGAGACGACATGGCCCTGCGAGCGTAACCCAGCATTGGCGGTTGCGGGCCGGCGAGGGTGCTATCGTGCGGCCGTTAGTTGGGAGGCGACGTGGCCTCAGGCGCCCTCGCGTCTGGGGTCTTTTGTGTTTTCAGGGAGGAGAACGGATGGCCAGACCACGGACACCGGCGAGCGCTTCACGGGCGGCGAGCGCCGCGAAGAGCGCGACGTCGCGGCGAGCGACAACAGCCCCTGCCACGCAGGTGAAGAGCAAGGATCGCGCGACCTCGAGTGTCGCCGCGCGGCGGGCGGTGCTGAAGCGGATCAAGGACGAGAAGATCGAGCACGTTCTGTTCTGGTTCACCGATCTCGAAGGGCATCTGAAGTCGTTCGCGATCACGCCGAACGAGATGGCGGGTGCGCTCGACGACGGGATGGGCTTCGATGGCTCGTCGATCACCGGCTTCAACGCGATCGAGGAATCCGACATGGTCGCGATCCCCGATCCGCTCACGTTTCAGGTGATGCCGCGACCGCTCGACGAGAGCGGACGGCCCCTCGGCGCGAAGGTCGGCCGGATGATCTGTGACGTGGTCAAGCCCGACGGCGTCCCGTACGAAGGTGACCCGCGCTACGTCCTGAAGCTGGCGCTCGAGCGGATGCAGAAGCTCGGCTTCGACACGTTCAATGTCGGCCCCGAGCTCGAGTACTTCCTCTTCGAGGACGAGAGCGGCACCGAGACGATCGACGAGGGCGGCTACTTCGCGATGACCGTGCAGGACGCGGCCACCGAGGTGCGGAACGACACGATCCAGGCGCTCGAGTCGGTCGGCATCCAGATCGAGTACCACCACCACGAGGTCGCGCCGTCTCAGCACGAGATCGACATGCGGTACGACGACGCGCTTGCGATGGCCGACAAGACGATGACGTACCGGATCGTCGTCAAGGAAGTCGCGACCTGGCACGGCTACTACGCGACGTTCATGCCCAAGCCGCTGTTCGGCGAGAACGGCTCCGGGATGCACACGCACATGTCGCTGTTCAAGGGCGGTCGCAACACGTTCTTCGACGCGAAGGACCCGAACCACCTGTCGAAGACGGCCAAGTCGTTCATCGCAGGGCTACTTGTCCATGCCCGGGAAATGTCATCCGTCCTCGCGCAATGGGTCAACTCGTACAAGCGGCTCGTGCCGGGCTACGAGGCGCCGGTGTACGTCGCGTGGTCGCAGCGGAATCGTTCGGCGCTGATCCGGATCCCGCTCTACAAGCCGGGCGCCGAGCAGGCGACCCGTGCCGAGATCCGCTGCCCCGACCCGGCCTGCAACCCGTATCTCGCGTTCGCCGCGCTGCTGCATGCCGGCCTCGAGGGGATCGAGCGGGGCTACGAGCTGCCGGAGGAGATGACGACGAACCTCTATCGGTTGACGCCGGAGGAGCGAGTCGAGCGCGGAATCGTTGCGCTGCCGGGCTCACTTGGCGAGGCCACCGAGGAGCTCGCCGGCTCCGAGTTGCTGAAGAAGGCGCTCGGCGACCACATCTTCCCGCGTTACGTGGAGTTGAAGCGCAAGGAATGGGACGACTACCGCGTCCAGGTCTCCCAGTGGGAGCTCGACCGGTACCTCGGCGCGCTCTAGTTCGAGACCGCGTGCGACGCCCGCAGTGGCGGCTCTTTCCGAGTCGCCACTGCGGGTGCCACGACTGAGGCACCCTTTCCGGGGGACGAGCGATGGCCTCGTCCGGGCTATAGAAAAGACCATGGGATGGTTGCGCCTAGTCGGTTCGTCGTTTCGCTCGGTGCGAAGCGAGGCGGCGTCGGCGCAAGTTGCGAATCCGCGGCAAGGGACGGCGCTCACCATCGGCTATGCCACCGTCGCTTTCGCGGCCGCTGCGTGGTGGTCGCACTCCCATGGTTTCGCGGTGGGGCTCTCGCCACTCGAGCTGGGCGCGCTAGCGGTTCTCACCGCTTGTGCGGGACGGATCTCGATCCTGATCGGGCCGCGTACCTGGTACTCGCCGGCGACGCCGCTGCTGATCTTCGCCGGACTCGTCGGCGGTCCGCTCGCTGGTGCTCTTGCCGGCGCGGCGAGTGAGGGACTAACAACCGACCGCGTCTGGCGCCACCGGCTGTTCGGCTCCGCGAGATCGTCAACAGAGGGCTTCGCGGCCGGGCTCGTCAGTTTGCTTCCAGGTGTTGGTATCGGTGGGATTGCGTCGCGGGTTGGCCTCGCGTTTGGTGCGGCGCTTGTCCTCGCGCAGGTGGCGCGCGCGCTTGTGATCGCGGCCCGCGGAATCCAGCCTGCCGCCCAGGCGCTCCGGGTGGGAGCGACGACCGACTTTCTCGAGGCGGTGATCTCGTGCCCGGTGATCATCGTGTTCGTCGCTGCTCGCCACCAATCGACGTTGATCTCGGTTCTGGGGCTCGCCACGCTGCTCCTCGGCCTGGCGCTTGCCGAGCGCGCGCATATGGTGCAGGCCAACCTGCTCGAGCGTGAGCGCGAGGTTGCGCGAACCGACGCCGTCACCGGTGCACCCAACCGGCTCGCTTTCGAGGAAGCCTTGGCTCACGAGCACGCGCGGATCGTCCGCGGTGGCCGGCCGGCGGGCCTCTTCCTCGTGGACATCGATCACTTCAAGCAGGTGAATGACGTTCACGGCCACGATGTCGGTGATCGGGTGCTCGCCGAGGCAGTCGAGCGGCTGATCGGCGGCTTGCGCGGGATGGACGTCGTCGCGCGCTGGGACGGCGACGAGTTGGTCGTGCTCGCCCCGGACATCGACGGTGCCTCGTCGCTCGGTCGGTTTGGCGAGCAGCTGCGAAGTGTGATCTCCGACCGCCCGTTTGTGTTCGGAGACGTGTCCGAAGTCAACGCGACCGCCTCGGTCGGAGGGACGTTGATCGACGGCAGCACGACTCCCGAGGTTGCGTTGAAGCGCGCCGATGTCGCCGTCTATCGCGCGAAGGAGGAGCGGAACACAAGCGTCATCGAGGTCCCGGCAGCCCCGAGCTCGCAGGCGCGTCTCGAGACCCGTTTCGAGACCCGTGCGCTCGTCCCAGCGCTCGTCCCAGGGCGCGTCGAAAGAAGCTGAACGTAGGGGCTGGACATTGTCCGACGGATAGCCCATGATCACCCCAGCAGGGCAAGCCGCTAGGCGAGCGGTGATCCTTGCTTCTGACGGCCGATCGCGGGCTCCTGGTAAGGGAGTCCGTGGTCGTTGTGGAGCGAAACTCGCGTGTTGGCTCCCGCGACCTTGCTCATTGCGGCGAGAAGATGGACGAAAGCTCTAGCCTGACGGCGTGACCACGACCCTTCGTATTGTCCATCTGCTTGCGGCTTCGGTGTGGCTCGGCGGCACGGTGGTGCTTGTCCTTGTGGGCGTGCCGGCAATTCGAGCGCTCGAAGGCGAGGCACGCGCGACGGCGTTGCGCAAGCTCGGCCGGCGCTGGCGTCCACTCGGCTGGAGTGCGATGGGAGTCGCGATCCTTTCCGGCCTCTGGCTGACGGACCGCCACGGCGGCTTCAACCACGCAGCGCTCCACACGGGCTTCGACCGCTGGCTGATCGTCAAGTCGGCGCTTGTCGTGCTGCTGTGCATCGGCGCGCTCTTCCACGACTATGTGCTCGGGCCGAGGCTCCAGCGCGAGATGCGCGAGCAGGCCGCGAGTGCGCCGGCGACGAGGCGCAGGCTGATTCTCGTCGGCTGGTTCACGTTCTCGCTGACCCTCGCCGTGCCGATCATTGGCGTCATCGTCCTGTCCTATCTCACCTAGCCGTGGATCAGTCTGCCCGGCATCTGCGCCTGCTTACCGAGACGATCGCGGCGGTCAACTCGTCGCTCGACCTGCAAGAGGTGCTCGAGCTGGTCGCGCACAAGGTGGCTGAGGCGCTCGGGACGGATGCCTGCTTCGTCTACCTCTACGACGAGCGCGCCGGCGAGCTGGTGCTGCGCGCGACACACGGCACGGCAGTCGAGGAGCTGACGAGACGACCGCGCATGCGTCCCGGCGAAGGGATCACCGGCGTCGCGGCGGCGGAGCGCTCGCCGATCATGCTCCCGTCGAAGGCGCATCTCGATCCGCGCTTCAAGGAGTTCCCGAACCTGCGCGAGGACGAATACGAGTCGATCCTCGCCGTGCCGATCCTCGCGCGCGACAAGCTCGAAGGCGCGCTCAACGTCCGCACGATCGAGCCGCGCGAGTTCACCGAGGCCGAGATCGACCTGCTCGTCGCGATCGCATCGCAGGTGGCGCAGACGATCGAGCACGCAATGCTCTACGCCGAAGCGCAGCGCCGTGTCCACGAGCTCGAGGCACTGGCGCGGATCTCGGAGGCCGTCTCGGAATCGCTGTATTTGGAGGAGTCGCTGGAGGCGATCGTCAAGACGACTGTCGACTCGCTTGGGGCGACGGGAGCGGCGCTCGTGCTCGACGATGGGCGCATCGCGTGGCCCGAGGGTCGCGCCGGTGCGCACGCCGTTCGCACGCCGTTGCGCTGGAAAGGCAGGCGCGTCGGCGAGCTCGTCTGCGATCGCGACACGCCGTTCTCGGACGACGATCGCGCGCTGCTCCAGGCGATCGCGCATCACGCGGCGGTCGCACTCGAGCACGGGCGCATGGCGCTTCGCGGCGTGCTCGCGCAAGAGATCCACCACCGCGTGAAGAACAACCTTCAGACCGTCGCGTCGCTGCTCCGGCTTCAAGCGCGCGTGGATGGTGTCGATCCGCGGAAGGCGCTAGGCGATTCCGTCAACCGGATCCTTGCGATCGCGGCCGTCCACGAGGTGCTGACCGAGCATCGCGAGGACACCGTCGATCTCGCGGAGCTGCTCGAGCGGCTGCGCGCCACGCTCGTGCAAGGGCTCGTCTCGGGCACGGAAGTCACGGCCGAGCTGGAGAATGTCGCGCTCGAAGGCCAGCGCGCGACGGCGCTTGCGCTCGTCTTCAGCGAGCTGCTCGGGAACGCGCTCGAGCATGGCGGCCGGCATGTCGCGATCCGGCTCGAGCGGCGGGATGAGGCGGCGGTGCTCACGATCTCGGACGACGGCGCCGGGATGGCGGGCGCTCCCGAGGGCACGGGCCTGTCGATCGTGCGGGCGCTTGTAGGCGACGAGCTGCGCGGCTCGATGGCGCTCGCCGACGACGCGGGGTTGCGCGTCGAAGTTGTCTTCCCCGCCGACGGCTGACCTTCGGCTGGCACTATGGACGCGATGGCTGCCGCACGGATCCTGGTCGCCGAGGACGAGACGATCATTCGGCTCGACCTGAAGGCAATGCTCGAACGCGCCGGCTTCGAGGTGTGCGCCGAGGCGCGCGACGGGGACGAGGCGGTGAGGCTTGCCCGAACAACTGAGCCCGAACTCGCGCTGCTCGACGTCAAGATGCCGAAGCTCGACGGCATCGAGGCGGCGCGGCAGATCCTCCACGAGCGACCGATCCCGATCGTGATGGTCACGGCGTACGGCGAGCAGGAGCTCGTCTCGCGCGCGGTCGAGGCCGGCGTCTTCGGCTACCTCGTCAAGCCGTTCCGCGAGACCGATCTGTTGCCAGCGATCGAGACCGCCCGCGCGCGCCATGCCGAGCTCGTGGAGCTGCGGCAGGAGGCGGAGTCGCTCGCCGACGCGCTCGCTGCGCGCAAGGCGATCGAGCGCGCGAAGGGCTTGCTGATGGAACGCGACGGGCTCAGCGAGCAGGACGCCTACGCGCGGCTGCGCAAGGCGAGCCAGGTGTCCGGGCGGCCGCTGCGGGTCGTCGCGGAGGCACTGATCGCGACGCTCGCTCCTCCCCTGTGATCCTTCGCGTCGCTCAGGTCGCGGCGGTCGGCCTGGTCGTCGCGCTGCTCGGGTTGCTGACGTGGCGGGTCGTCCGGCATGACTCCGGCGCGGCGCTGGCGGATGACATCGCAGCCGGCAAGCGCCCGGCCGCGCCCGAGTTTCGCTTGCGTCCGATCTGGTCGAGCACGCTGGGCGCGTCGAGCCAGCTGGGCGCGGCGGTCGCCCACGGCGAGGTGACGGTCGCCGATCTCGCAGGCAGGCCGACGGTCGTCAACGTCTTCGCGTCGTGGTGCGGGCCGTGCAAGGACGAGGCGCCGCTCTTCTCGGCCGCGGCGCGCAAGTACGCGGGGCGCATCCAGTTCGTCTCGCTCGACTATCAAGACTTCGATGCGGACGGCCGCGCGTTCCTGCGTCGCTACGGGGCCACCTTCGCGGCGCTGCACGACGGCAACGGGCACGCGTCCCACCGCTGGGGCGTGACCGGCGTGCCGGAGACCTATGTGCTCGACCCGACCGGCCACATCATCCGGCACGCGCCGGGCGCGGTCGGGAAGCACGAGCTGCAACCGCTCCTCGCGGCGGCACTGGCCTCCGGCTAGCCGACGGAGAACGTGACATTGACCACCGAGGTCACGTCCTTCTGGCGGGTCGGCGTGTCGTACGAGCCGTAGTCGCCGGTCTGCGTCGAGCCCGGCGCCGTCACCTGGAACGGGCCGACATCGATCGAGCGGAGCTTGCCGAGGTGCTGGCCGGCGATTCCAACGACGGTCTTTGCGCGGTTGATCGCGTCCTCGGCTGAGAGCGCCGGGCGCAGGTCGGGCAGCTTCGTATAGATGAACTGCGGCGGCTGAGCGGTGAATGGGATGCCATTGCCGACGAGCCGGGAGCTGTCCTCGATCGCCTTCTGAATCTCGTCGATCCGGCTGGAGCGCACCTCGAACGAGCGCGTCAGGTTGTAACCGGTGACCTGGGCGCTCGAGCCGTTGTTGTTCGTCTGCGTGATCGTGTCGGTGGTGATTGGCGCCACGACCAGCTCGTCGGCGTGCACGCCTTCGTTGCTGAAGAACTCCCTGATCGTCTGTGTCCATTTCGCGAGCTTTGCGGCCGCGGCTGCAGGCGAGGCGTCCTGCGCTGCGACCGACGTGTCCCAGATCACGTAGTCGGAGCTGATGCTGCGCTTTGCCGACCCGGTCACCGTCACGACGTCGCGCGCGTCGCGGGCGCGGATGCCGTTGCCGACCGCGTGCAGGCCGTAGGCGAACGCGGCGGCGACGAGCGCGAGGCCCGCGAGCTGCCAGAGGCGTGAGCTCGTCACGGCGCGAGCCTAGCTGCGCGCCAGGAGTCGGGATTCCTCGCCGCGGCGCCGCGTGCGTGCGGCGTAGGCGAACGCGGCGGCGAGCAGCACGAACGGGCCGGCGATCACGAGCGCGTAGAGCACAGCGGCGCCCTCCCAGGCCAGGATTCGCCCGGCCTGGTCGAGGATCCGGTTCGCCCGCGACGGCGGCGGCGCGATCGCCTTGGCGGCGGTCTGCAGCTGGAGCTGGATCGTCGCGTAGCGTGCGTCGTTGGCCGTGCCGGTGCGGCTCTGGTGCGTCGCGCGGAGCGCGGTTTGCAGGTCGGTGCGCTGCGACTCGAGGTCGGCTCGGCGGACGGCGGTCAGCGTCGTGTCGGTAAGAAGCGCGGTGATGTGGGCGATGCGTGCGCGGAGGATGGTGATCCGTTGCGCGAGCTGGTCGAGGGTCGCCTGGAGATCCTCGATCTGCGCCTGCTGTCCAACTACGCGACCGAGGGTCGCCAATCGAGTGAGCGCGTCCTGCACCCGGGTCGTCGGCACGCGCAGCGTCAGCGATGCGTTTCCGGCGTCCGCCGACGCAAACGAGACGCTCACGACGTAGCCGCCGAGCTCGCGCACTGTCGCCTGCGCCCGGGTCGTGGCTTCGGAAAGCGCGTTGCCGTTCTTGACCGAGATCGTGAGTTGCGCTTCGTACCGGGTCGGACGTCCTGCCGTCGGAAGCGGGGTCGGCGCGGTTGTTGCTGCCTTGAACGTCGGTGCTGTACCGGACTTTGCGGACTGATCGCGTCCGGAGCCGACCGAGCGAGCGGCGGGTGTCGTCTCAAGTTGTTGCCCGTGGTTCGCGGGTGTCAGGTCCGCCGAGAGAGTTGCCTGATGCTGCGAGCGCGGGTGGATCAGAGCGATCGCCGCCACGCCCGCGACCGCGGTTGCAGCCGCCATCGGCAGGACGATGCGCAGACGGAGGCTAGGAAGGCGAAGCCGGGGCATCCGGAAGGCGGGCGCCGGCTCCGCAGCCGCGATCGCCCGAACACGATCACGCAATCCATCGGAGGCGATTGGCGTCGCGGCGTGGATCTGCGCGGTGAGCTCAGCGGCTGTCATCGGTCATCCTCTCCTCGAGTCGCTTCAGTGCCCGGCTGAGCCGGGTCGAGCACGCCGTCGGGCTGATCCCGAGCACGCGCGCGGCCGTGTCGCCGTCCAGGTCGAGCAGGACCCGCAAGGCGATCACCTCGCGCTCGCCGGCGGTGAGGGTCGCGATCGCAGCTTCGAGCTCGGGCGAGAGCCCTTCGCCGATCGCGTCCTCGTGAATGTCAGGTGCCGCGACGCGCTCCTCGCGGCGGCGGCGGCGCTCCTCGGCACGGAACCAATCGAGCGCGGTGGTGCGGGCAATGCTGAGGAGCCACGACTTCGCGTTCCCGCGCCGCGGATCGAACCGGCGCCACAGGCGGAACGCTTTCTCGAACGTCTCCCCCGTGAGATCTTCGGCGAGCGCGACGTTGCGGCTCAGGTAGAGCAGGTAGCCGTAGACGTCGTCGAGGTGTGCCTCGGCGGCGGCCGCGAAGCTGGGCGGTGAGTCGATGCGTGTCCGAGGGGCGTCGAGCGTCACGGTCTGCACCTCCTCCTTACGCCGCCGCATCGGTGTTGCGTCACACCTTTTTGGGTGCGGCCTCGAATAGCTCCTCCCACCGGGCGAGCTCCTGGCAAAGCTCGTCGCGTGCGGTCCTGTGCGCGGTGAGCACGTCCATGTCCGTCCAGTCCTCGGCGAGCTTCGCCTCCAGTGTCCCGACACGCCGTTCGAGCTCGGCGACGCGCGCCTCGACGCGCTCCAGCTCGGTCGGCTTCTGGCGCTCCTTCTTCGGCCGCTCCGCCTTTGGCTTGCGCGCCGCGACGGGCGCTGCCGGGGCCGGAGCCGTGTCGCGCGCTTCGGCCCGCGAGCGGACGAGATCGGCCCAGCCACCGTCGTACGAGACGAGCGTCTGCTCCTCGACCGCGACCGTGCGCTCTGCGACCGCATCGAGCAGCGCCCGGTCGTGCGAGACGAGCAGAACCGTCCCGGGGAACGCCTCCAGCGCGGCCTCCAATGCTTCGCGGCTCTCCAGGTCGAGGTGGTTCGTCGGCTCGTCGAGCACGAGCAGATTCGCACCCGACGCGACGACAACCGCGAGCGCCAGCCGCCGCCGCTCGCCGCCCGACAGCGACGTCACCTGTTTCTCGTGCTCCGACCAGCCGGAGAAAAGGAAGCGCCCGAGCAGCGCCTGCGCCTGCGGGCGCGCTAACTTGGTCATCGTCATCGCGCAGTCGAGCACCGTGCCGCGCTCGTCCAGCTCCACCTCGTGCTGCGAGAAGTAGGCAGGCTCGACGCCGTGCCCGAGCTTGATCGAGCCGCCATCGGCCTCGCGGTTTCCGAGCATGGTCTCCAACAGGGTCGTCTTGCCCGAGCCGTTCGGGCCGACGAGCGCCACGTGCTCACCCCGCTCCAGCACGAGCGTGCCGCCGTTCAGCAGCTTCTTGTCGCCGGCCGAAACGGACAGTCGCTCCGCGTCGAGCACGATCCGGCCGGTCCGCGCCGGCTTCAGGAACTCGAAGCCGAGCGTCCGGCGGCGCTTGGTCAGGCTCTCCAGCTCGCCGACGGCTTTCTTCCGTTCCTGCTCTAGCCGGCCGATCTGCGAGAGCTTCGCCTGCGCCTGCTTGGCCTTCGACTTCTTGTAGCGGAACCGTTCGACGAACCGCTCGAGCCGTTCGATGTCGTCGCCGACGCGGGCGGCCGTCTTCTGCGCGGCCATCGCGCGCGCGGCCCGCTCAAGCCGCCACTTGTGCCACGGCCCGGCGAAGAAGTGCGAGCGTCCGCCGTCCAGCTCGAGCACGGCAGTCGTCACCGCCTCGAGGAACCAGCGGTCGTGCGCGACGATCACGATCGCCGCATCAAGCGACGAGAGCTCGTTCTCGAGCCACTCGAGCGAGTCGACGTCGAGATGGTTCGTCGGCTCGTCGAGGAGCAGCAGATCGGGGTCGCCGGCGAGTGCCCGAGCGAGCGACGCGCGGGTCAGCTCGCCGCCCGAGAACGTGTCGAGCGAGCGGTCGAGATCGGCGTCGCGAAACCCGAGCCCGCGCAATGTCGAGGCGGCCTTCTCGCGCCAGGTCCAGCCGCCAGCGTGCTCCAGTCGAGCCTGCGCCTCCGCGTAACGTGCCATCGTCTGCGGCCCGTGATCGCCGTCCGACATCGCCTGCTCCAGCCGGCGCAGCTCCTGCTCGATCGCCACGAGATCGGCCGCACCCGACAGCGCGTACTCGCGCAGCGTGAGGCCTTGTTGGCGCGGTGGCCGCTGGTCGTGGAGCGCGACGCGCGTGCCCTTTGCGAACGCGAGCTCGCCACCCTGGATCGACGTTTCGCCGATGAGCGCACGCAGCAGTGTCGTCTTGCCGGCGCCGTTCGAGCCCGCGAGCGCGAGTCGATCGCGCCGGTTCAGCGTGAACGAGACGCCGTCGAAAAGTGGCGAACCGGAGAATTCCTTGCGGAGATTTGACGCAATCAGCACAGCCATGGCGCTCACAGGGTAGGCGGAGCCGCACTTCCGCCGCCCGAGACTGTCGCGGCCGCATATCGTTCAGGTTCGATGCCGAGATGAGCGACGCCCAGACGCTGACGATCGACACGATTCGCGCGCTCGCGATGGACGCGGTGCAGAAGGCGAACATCGGCCATCCGGGGACGGCAATGGCGCTCGCGCCGGTCGCCTATCTCTTGTACGCGGAGCGCATGCGTCACAACCCGGCGAACCCGGAGTGGCCCGACCGCGACCGTTTTGTCCTCTCCGCCGGCCACGCCTGCATCCTCCAGTACGCGGCGCTCCACCTCTCCGGCTACGACCTGACGATCGAGGATCTGCAGCAGTTCCGCCAGTGGGGATCCCGCACGCCGGGCCATCCGGAGTGGGGTCACACCGCTGGTATCGAGACCACCACCGGCCCGCTCGGCCAGGGCTTTGCGAACGGCGTCGGGATGGCGATCACGCAGCGCTTTCTCGCCGAGCGCTACAACCGGCCGCAGCACGACGTGCTCTCGCACCGCATCTACGCGATCTGCTCCGACGGCGACCTGATGGAGGGCGTGACCGCCGAGGCTGCGTCGATCGCGGGCCATCTCGGGCTCGGCTCGCTCGTCTATCTCTACGACGACAATCACATCACGATCGACGGCACGACGTCGCTCACCTTCACGACCGAGGACAAGGGCGCGCGCTTCGAGGCCTACGGCTGGCACGTCCAGCATGTCGACGACGCGAACGACCTCGACGCCTTGCGCGCCGCGTTCGCAGCTGCCGAGGACGAGACCGCGCGGCCGTCGTTGATCGTCCTGCGTTCGCACATTGGCTATCCCGCGCCTCACGCGATCGACACGGGCAAGGCGCACGGAAATCCGCTCGGCGAGCCCGAAGTGCGGGCGACGAAGGAGATCATGGGCTTCGATCCCGACGCGCACTTTGCCGTCTCGGACGAGGTGCATGAGCACATGAAGGGAGTCGGCGAGCGCGGCTCGGCGGTCGAGTCCGAGTGGAACGAGCGTTTCGCGGCGTGGTCTGCTGCGCATCCGGATCTGGCTCGCGACTGGGAGCTCGACCGGCGGGGTGAGCCGCGAGACGGCTGGCGCGAGGCGCTGCCCGTGTTCCCGGCGGGCGAGGACGTTGCTACACGCGACGCGAGTAAGGCGGTCATGCAGGCGATCAAGCCCTTCACGCCGACGATGATCGGCGGCAACGCCGATCTCGTCGAGTCGACGAAGGCCGAGTTTGCCGGCGCCGGGATCTTCTCCGCGACCCACGCCGGGCGAAACGTCGCGTTCGGCATCCGCGAGCACGCGATGGGCTCGATCGTGAACGCGATCGCCCTCGACCCGGCGATGCTGAAGCCGTTCGGCTCGACGTTCCTGATCTTCTCCGACTACATGCGGCCGGCCGTGCGCCTCTCTGCGTTGATGGGCCTCGAGACGCTGTGGGTGTGGAGCCACGACTCGGTCGGCGTCGGCGAGGATGGACCGACACACCAGCCGGTCGAGCATCACATGGCGCTGCGAGCGATTCCGAACCTCTGGTACGTCCGGCCCGGCGACGCGAACGAGACGTCGATGGCCTGGCGGATGGCGCTCGAGCGGAAGGGCGGGCCGGTTGCGTTCGCCCTCAGCCGTCAGAAGCTGCCAACGTTCGATCGCAACGAGGTCGCCTCGGCCGAAGGCGTACTGCGCGGTGGCTACACGCTCTGGCAGTCCGGCGACGGCGAGCCGGACCTGCTGTTGCTCGCGTCGGGCTCCGAGGTGAGCACGGCGTTCGCTGCGGCGAAGTCGATCGACGCGAATGTCCGCGTCGTTTCGCTGCCGTGCTGGGAGGTCTTCGCCGAGCAGTCGCAGGCGTACCGCGACGAAGTGCTACCGCCGGCAGTTTGCGCGCGCGTGTCGGTCGAAGCCGGGATCACCCACGGCTGGGAGCGCTTCATCGGGGACAGCGGTGCGTCGGTCGGCATCGACCGCTTCGGCGCGTCCGCGCCAGGTCCGACGGTGTTCGCCGAGCTCGGAATCACGCCGGAGCACGTCGCAACGGTTGCAACGGCGTTACTCCGATGAAGGTCGCGGTCGCGTTCGACCATCGCGGGGTCAAGCTCCGCGAGGCTGTGTGCGAGGCGGTCGTTACCGCGGGCCACGAGTTGCTCGACCTCGGCGTCGACACCGACGCGGTTCGCGTCGACTACCCGGATCGCGCCCGCGACCTCGGCCTCGCGATCCTGCGTGGCCAGGCCGAGCGGGGCGTCCTCGTCTGCGGCTCGGGCGTCGGCGCATCGGTTGCCGCATCCAAGATCGACGGCATCCGCGCCGCGATTTGCCACGACGGATACTCCGCCCACCAGGGCGTCGAGCACGACGACATGAACGTGCTCTGCCTCGGCTCGGAAATCGTGGGCGAGGCGCTTGCCGCCGAGCTCGTCGCGACGTTCCTGCGTGCAACATTCATCGGCGAGGGCCGCTACCTCTCGCGTCTCGAGAAGGTCGACGCGCTGGAAAAGGAGACTTGGAATGGCTAAATCACGGCTGCACGAGCTGTCGGAGCGCGGCGTCAGCGTCTGGTTCGACACTCTTTCGCGTGAGCTGCTCGAGACCGGCGCACTGCAACGGATGACGGTGGAGGACGCCGTCGTCGGCGTCACCTCCAACCCGACGATCTTCCAGAAGGCGCTCGCTGAAGGCGACTGGTACGACGAGCAGCTGCGCGAGGTCGCCGCCGGGGAGGACGATCCGAAGGAGATCTTCATCGCGCTCGAAGTCGAGGACATCAAACGAGCGTGCGACGTCCTGCATCCCGCGTGGGAGCTGACGGACGGAATCGACGGCTACGTCTCGATCGAGGTCGACCCGACGCTCGCCTACGACCGGGAGGGGACCTTCGCGCAGGCCAAGCGCCTCCACGATCTCGTCGACCGCGACAACGTCTACGTGAAGATCCCCGCGACCAAACCGGGACTCGGGGCGATCGAGGACTCGATCGCGCACGGGACGTCGATCAACATCACCCTCATCTTCTCGCTGCAGCGCTACGCCGAGGTCGCGGAGGCGTATCTGCGCGGGCTCGAGCGCTTGGTTGCCGCCGGCGGCGATCCCACGAAAGTGATCTCGGTGGCGAGCTTCTTCGTCTCGCGCGTCGACTCCGAAGCCGACAAGCGACTCGCTGCGCTCGGCAATACCGAGCTCCAGGGCAAGCTCGCCGTCGCGAACGCGAAGCTCGCGTATCAGCACTACCTCGAGACGTTCGCCGGAGCGCGCTGGGACTTCCTCGCGGGAAAGGGCGCCCGTCCACAACGCTGCCTCTGGGCATCGACGTCGACGAAGAACCCGGCGTATTCGGACACGCTGTACGTCCACGAGCTGATCGGCCCCGACACCGTGAACACCATGCCGGCCGACACGATCGAGGCGTTCCAGGATCACGGTGTCGTCGAGGACACGCTCACGAAAGGCGTCGCCGAAGCCCGCCAGCTGCTCGTCGACCTGGCAGCCGCGGGTGTCGACTACGACGACGTGACCGCGGTGCTCGAAGCCGAAGGAGTCGAGAAGTTCGAGGACTCCTTCCGCGATCTGCTCGCCGGGATCGAAGCAAAGCGCGGCTTGCTCGTGGCGGGCGGATGACGCCGCCGAATCCGCTGAGCGAAGGTCTTCGCCTCCGCCGGCGGCCCGACCCCTGCACGCTCGTGATCTTCGGCGCGTCGGGCGATCTGACGATGCGGAAGCTCTTCCCGGCGCTCTACTCGATGGCGTATCGCCATTTGCTGCCCGAGCAGTTCGCGGTCGTTGGCGTTGCACGCACGCCGCAGACGACGGCGCAGTTCGCGGCAGCGATGAAGCAGGCGGTGAAGAAGTACGCCCGTGATCCGTTCCGCCAGGACGTGTGGGACTCGCTCGCAAAGGGCCTGCGCTACATCGGAACCGAGTTCGACAGCGCAACCGGTGAGGACGGAGTCGCCGCGATGCTCGACGAGTGCGATGCGAAGGACGGCACGCTCGGCAACCGAGTCTTCTACCTCGCTGTGCCGCCGCAGGCGTTCGAGACCGTCGTCAACGAGATCGGTGCGCGGCGCGAGCGCAAAGGGTGGACACGCGTGATCGTCGAGAAGCCGTTTGGCCACGACGCCGCCTCCGCCCGGGAGCTGACCGCGATCCTGAAGGAGTGGTACTCCGAAGACGAGGTCTTCCGGATCGACCACTACCTCGGCAAGGAAACGGTCCAAAACATGCTTGCGCTGCGGTTTGCGAACGGCATCTTCGAGCCGATCTGGAACCGGCAGTTCGTCGACCATGTCCAAATCACCGTGGCCGAGACGATGGGCGTCGAGGGGCGCGCCGGGTTCTACGAGCAGGCGGGCGCGATCCGCGACATCTTCCAGAACCACCTGCTGCAGCTGCTGGCGCTGACCGCGATGGAGCCGCCGATCGATTTCACCGCCGATTCGGTGCGGAACGAGAAGGTGAAGGTGCTGCGCTCGCTGCATACGCCAGGCCCGAAGTCGGTGATCCGCGGCCAGTACGGTGCCGGGTTCGTCGAGGGCGAAGAGGTCGTGGCGTATCGCGAGGAGCCCGGCGTCGCGCACGACTCGATGACCGAGACATATGTCGCCGCGAAGCTGTTCGTCGACAACTGGCGCTGGGCGGACACGCCGTTTTACGTGCGGATGGGCAAGCGGTTCGCGCGGCGCGAGACGACGATCGCGATCCAGTTCAAGAGCGCGCCGCATCCGCCGTTCGCCGAGATCGCGGGAGACGGGCTGCGGCCGAACGTGCTGCTGATCCACGTTCAGCCGGACGAGGGAGTCTCACTGGCAGTCGGCGCGAAGGTGCCAGGTCAGGGGATGACGATCCGCACCGTGCACATGGATTTCCTCTACGGCGGCGCGTTCCGCACTGGTCTGCCGGAGGCGTACGAGCGGCTGATCCTCGACGCGATGCTCGGTGACGCGACGCTGTTCACCCGCGAGGACGAGGTCGACGAGCAGTGGAAGCTCGTCGATGCGATGGTCGCCGGCTGGCAGCGCGATCGGCCGAGTTTCCCGAACTACGAGGCGGGCACCTGGGGGCCGAAGTCGGCGGAAGATCTGCTCCACGGCGACGGCCGCTCCTGGCGCCGGCACTAAAGGGAGCACGAAATGGGCATCGTCAGCGAGATCGAGAGCAAGCTCGCCCGGTTGCGCGAGAAGGAGGCGGGCGACGACGCACCCGTCCTGCGCGCGAGCACGATGACGCACCTCGTCTGGGCGCCGCCGCGCTGGTTGCCGCGCGCCCAGTCGACGCTCGTCGGTCTCCAAGACCGCCATCCGGCGCGCACCATCTTCCTCGTCCCGGAGCCCAGGCGGACGAAGGGGATCACGTTCGACGTCTCGCTGCACGCGGTGCAGGTCGATGGGTCGCGCGAGGCGTACGCGGAGGTGATCGAGATCCACCTCGGCGGCGCGGCGGTCGCGCATCCTGCTTCGCTCGTCCTGCCGCTGCTGATCTCCGACCTGCCGGTCTTCTGCCGCTGGCGCGGTGAGCCTGCGTGGGGATCGACGCAGCTCGAGCAGCTCGTCGAGATCACCGACCGGCTCGTCGTCAACTCCTCGGAATGGCCGGGCGTACCGAAGCAGTACCCGCATCTCGCCGAGCTGTTCCACCGGACCGCGGTGTCCGACATCGCCTTCTCGCGCACGCTCCAGTGGCGCGCCCGCTTGGCGGAGCGTTGGCCGGGGATCAAGACGATCGAGCGGCTGCGCGTCGAAGGCCCGCACGCCGATGCGCTTCTGCTCGCTGGGTGGCTCCGCTCGCGGCTGAAGCGG
>JANYJX010000083.1 GCA_025358355.1 Actinomycetes bacterium
GGTCCTCGGGAGCAGGCGCTGGAGGCTACTCGGTCGCTTGGCCGGTTCACCGACAACGAGCTTGAGGCGTTCGTCGACTACCTACGGTACGGCGCCAGCCCTGGCACGCTGGAGGCGCTCCTGCGGATGAACAAGGAGATCGATATCAGGAACGTCCTGCCGGCCGTGCGCGTGCCGACGCTTGTTCTCCATGGCGCCGACGACGAGATCGTTCCGCCTGAGGCTGTTCGCTATCTGACGAGTCGGATTCCGGGTGCGGAGTACGTCGAGCTCCCCGGTGTCGGTCACCTCGCTCTCGGCGGAGCTGCCGATCGGATCGGCATCGAGACCCGCCGCTTCCTGACCGACGTCTGGGAAGCTGGCGGCTGGGAGGACGCGGAGCCTGACCGAGTGCTCGCGACCGTGCTCTTTACGGACATCGTCGGGGCGACCGACAGAGCGATCGAGCTCGGCGACCGTGCCTGGCGCGAGCTGCTCGAGCGCCATCACGCCCTCGTGCGCCGCGAGCTGGCCCGATTCCGCGGCCGTGAGATCGACACAGCCGGAGACGGCTTCTTCGCCACATTCGACGGGCCGGCACGGGCGATCCGATGCGCGCGATCGGTCGTCCGGGGCCTCAGCGACCTGGGGCTGGAGATACGCGCCGGCCTCCATACCGGCGAGTGCGAGGTCGTCGACGGAAAAGTCGCCGGCATCGCCGTCCACACTGGCGCCCGCGTCGCCGCCTACGCCGGCCCGGGCGAGGTCGTCGTCTCGAGGACCGTCAAGGACCTCGTCGCCGGTTCCGGCATCACATTCGTCGACCGAGGCACCCACGAGCTGAAGGGCATACCCGGCGACTGGCAGCTGTACGCGGTCGAACAAGACTGAACGCGGCCGCTCGTAACTAAGGACGCGCCCTCCACCGCCACAGCACCTTCAGGGAACATTCACGCACACTCGGGCACGTAAGCCGCATGCCGCTTGTCCGTTTGGCGTCTAGTCGACGAATTTCCACGCGAGATGGATCCCGGTAACCCGGCCGTGGGTCGCGTAGATGAAGGTCCACGGTTTCATGAAGTTGTCCGGTGTCACGGCAAGTGACTTCGCACCCCGACCGACTTTGACCCAGCACTTGCAGGGAGTCGCCTTCACCCACCCGTTCCAGACGAAGCCTCGCCAACGGTGTTCGCAGGGGTTGGTTGCGGTTTTGTGACACGGCCCGAGCGGGATCGCGCTGCCGACTCTGAAACCGCTTGTCGTTCGGTAGTAGCGGGTCGCGAAGCCGATGTCGTGTACCCGGCCGCCTTGGAACACCACGGCTACTGGACTGCCGTGAAGCCGGTAGTAGCCCTCGATGATGTCGCCGTCCCGACCCGCGACGTGATAGCCGTACCCTTCCGTGCCGTACTCGGACTGCACGCGTGCCTGCAACTCACCCAGCGTGATGTCACCGATCCTGTTCCACGGCACGAGAACTGGCGGATCGCCGGTCACGCGGGCCGCGGCCACGACGACATTGAGGCCGGCGACAACCACAACAACCGCTAGGCCTGCCGCCAGCGAGGCGAGTTTCAACACACCGACATCATGACGCAGACGGTAGCCCCGACCCCGCTGCTCCTCAGGGAACATTCCGGCACACTGGGGCATCGCGCGGCGACGTCGCCCGGACTAAGCGGTGATGCGCAGCAGGATCTCCTGTGCCGCCTGCTCGGCTGTTTGTGTCTCGGCATTGATGTGCTCAGCAAATCGCGCGTCTTCGAGCGCAGGGAGGACGCGGTCGACGGTCTTCTGCGCCCAGTCACCGGTGTCGTCAGGACGTGTTGATTCGCGGCCAAGAATCGTCTCGCGTGATGCCATCAGCGTGAAGTGGTCGAGCTGCACCTCGCGACCCACTGCGCCGATCACCTGATCGAAGTAGTCACCTCGCGCGATCGTCATCGGGACGACCACGAAGCCGTCGAACCGCTTCGCCGCATCGAGTACGGCGTCCCGTGTGAACGAACGCCAGAGATCGAGTTCCTGGAAGTCGCCCGGATACAGCTCAGGCGGCACGAGATGAGTGCGAAGCGTGGCCCCGATCGATTCCGGGTCGAGAAGAAACGCTTGCCCAAGTCTCTCGACGAGCAACGTCGCAACTGTGGTCTTGCCGGCGCTAAAGCAGCCGTTGATCCAGATGACCCGACCCACAGCAACGCATCATGCAGCAGGACCGCAGCGCACCAGTCCGCTCAGGCGTCATTCCCGCACACTCGCGCAGGCGAGGTTCGCCGCTCTTTCACGGAGGCGGACGAGGCTGCCGATAGGGACGGGGTGACGTCTATGAGAGTGGGGTGGGCGGCCTTCGCGACGGTCGCGCTCGTTATGAGCGCAGGTGTCGCGAGTGCGAAGTCGCCGATTGAGGCCGCTGGAGTTCGCCTTGCGGATACCTATGCGCGGGCGGTTTTCGTTGATCATGACTGCGCTACCGCTAAGAGGCTGTCGTCTCTCCACGGAACATCCTGGACGAACTGTGGCGACCTGCAGAAGACCCAGTGGAGATACCGCATCGTCCAGCGGTCACGACGCGTCCATCGCACCTGTTCGCCAAATCCCGGAGACCTCTACGCGCCTGGGACAGAATGTGTCTCCTACCAGATCATCTCCTTGCGCCACATCAGCGGGCCGAACGGTGCGAAGAGCACCGTCTTCTGGTACGGAATCGAACGTCTTTACCCTCGCAAGATCGAAGGAGCCTGGACGCTCGCCGCCGCCGACTACTCGGTCAGCCCGTGTGTGGACACCGAGCCTCCCACGAAGTGCGCTCAGCGAGCGCTGTGGGAGCGACGCATCCGATTGAATACTGCTGCGCCACTCGCGCCGTGAGAATCGCTCGCTCTCAGGCTCACGCCACCGCCCTGCTTCGTGAGCGAACGCCCTGAGTCTCCGCCTCAGGCGTCATTCCCGCACAGTGGGGCATGGCGGGGTTGCCATTCGCGCCGTAGGATCGGTGTCTGTGCCGAGTGCGCAGGAGAGGTACCACGTGATGTTGCGCGACCAGATCGCTCCGGCGCTGCGAGTGCTGGGTTTCAAAGGATCGGGTCGGAGGTTCGCGCTTCCGCACGATGACTACTGGGCGCTGCTCGGGTTCCAGACGTCAGCGTTCTCGCACGCGGAGACGGTGTCGTTCACGGTCAACCTGATGGTCTCGATCAAGTCGGCTTGGAGCGTTGGCCGCGCGGAGTATCCGTTTCTCCTCGAGATATCGATCTCTGGTCACGAATATTGGGTCCTGCACGGCCAAGAGCCCTGGGTTCCTTGGAACGATCGGATCGACCAACTCCTCGCTCGGGACTATCGGGCACAAGAGACTGACGGCTGGATGGGATGGGCCGTACAGGCGGGCTCCGATGCCAGTGCCGGCGTGAACGAAGTTGTGCCCGCCGTTCGCGACTACGCACTTCCCGCCATGCGCTCTCGGATGACGCAGGCCGGCCGCTCAAGCGTCATTCCCGGAAGCTACTCGCCGTTGGCGCGCATACGACCCAGGTCGGGCTACGGCTGGAAGGGGTGGGGGCAGGCGTCGATCTTCGGGATTGAGAAGCGGGCGATCGTACCGAAGCCCTCGGCCGGCTTGCACGCCTGGGCGACGCCGGCGTCGCACGCGACCGAGAGGAAGATGAACGCGTCCTCGATCGTGAAGCCGTGCTCGTCTACGAGCAGTTTCGCCGCCTCCTGGGAGACGAGCTGGAGCGCGTCGGCGTAGTCGGTTGCGGTCGCGTGCGGCAGCCAGCGGTCGTGGAGCTCGGTCACAGGCCAGGTGGCCTGCTTGCCCTTGAGTAGGTCGAAGCGCACGTCGATCTCACCCGCGATCTCGACGCCGGTGAAGCAGATCTCGCCGTCGCCCATCGACGCGTGCATGTCACCGACCGCGAACATGCCGCCCGGCTGCCGCACGGGGAAGTAGATGCGCGCGCCCTTGCCATGCCAGTGGTCGTCGAGGTTCCCGCCGTGCTGCCCGGCAAGTCCGGTGGCAAGTGTCTCGTTCGCGGTCGCGACGCCGACGACTCCGACCATCGGCTTGGCCGGGAACGACACTCGCTCGTTCATCTTCACGATCCCGTCGCGCACCTCGAACAGCCGGGTCACCGGCGCCTGCACCCGGTCGTCGAGCTGCCCGAAGCCGGGTATGAGCGTCGCTACACCCCACTCGACGGGCCGTACGTCGAGGATCTCGGCCACAAGCGAGTCGCCCGGCTCTGCGCCGCGCACGGCCACCGGGCCTGTCGCGCTGTTGATCCGGCCCAGGTCGATGTCAGTGACGAGGTCGTTCTCGCTCCGGATCTGCCCCGAGAAGCAGTCGTTCGTCTCGAACGTGACAACATCGCCCGGCGCGACCTCCAGCACCGGCTTCAGATCAGGACCGAACGACCAGATCACCTGATCACGCGAGAGCCGGTACCGCGCCATCAATCCCTCGTTTCATAGGTTGGACATGCCGGTGCAACCCTATCGTCGTGATGACGTGAGATCGAGCCGAAAGACGACCTCGTCGTTCACGATCTCTCCCGTCGGCACGAACCCATAGCGTTCGTAGAACGGCTTTGGTGTCGCGTCTCCCTGGGCGGCGCTCGTCCACCGGACATCCGTGCCAGGTCGTGCCCGCAGGTAGCCGACGACCTCGTTGAGCGCGGCGGTGCCGTAACCCCGGTGCTGGTGCCGCTTGTCGATCAGCAGCCGCCAGAGGTAATACGGACCGATCAGGTCGTCGTCGGCGGCCAGGCGCTCCGCCGGGATCCCGTCGCTGATCATCACGAAGCCGACGAGTTGCTCTCCGTCGTAGACGGACCAGATCCGCGGATAGGCGCGGGCCTCGTCGACAGCCTCCTGTAGCGATTCCTCGACGCTCGGCACGAATCGGTCCTGGCCCGGCACGCGCCGAATGTCAAGCGCTGCCGCCCTCGGAGCGTCGTTCACGATGTCACGAAGCTGGACTGTGGTCATGATTGGAACGGACGACCGCGGATGGATGTGGCAATGCCACGTCTCATGGCGAGAACGGCGCGGGCGACGCCTGCGCGCCACCCGCACCGATCTGAGCTGAGTCGGCTAGCCGACGGCCGTCCGCACCTGGACGAGCCTGCGCGTGCCGACGCCCGCGAGTGGGTTGTCGCCGGTGCGCCGTGCCCGGACGAAGAACTGCACGGAGAACCCGGCCTTCAGCGGGAAGTCCGCACGGGGTAGCACCTGGAAGATCGCCCAGCCGTTCTGTGCGGTCGCAAGCTCCGGCGGGGTTGACGTGAGGATTGGGACCGAGCGGACGAACACGAGCGCGTCGCGGACGACATAGCCGCGCGTGTCCGTGACGTACACGCTCACCTCGACCGGTGTGTTTCGCGCCCGGATCGGGCTCGGGTTGAACTTCACCGCGTCGATGATCAGCCGCGCGTCGGCAGGGACGCTTGTCGCCGGGATCGAGATCTTCCCGTCCGGCAGTTTGATCGCGCCTGGCGGCAAGCCGCCGCCGCCTCCGCCGTTTGACGTGATGACGGCGGTAGTCGACGAATCGGCCGCGTTTGCTCCTGAGCTGTTCGTCGCGGTCACCCGCACCTTGAGGCGGTTGCCGACATCGCCTGAGTCGACGATGCGCGTCGGGCCGATCTCGCCGGTGATCGGGCTGCAGTTGTTGCTGTTCGAGTCGCAGCGATACCACTGATCGGCGAACGTGATCGGCGTCTTGCCTGTCCACGTGCCGGCGCTGGCCGTCAGCGTCTGGCCTTGAGTTGCGGTTCCCGAGATCGTCGGCTTAACGCTGTTCGCGGGCGGGCCTGAGCCACCCCCGCCGCCTCCACCACCGCTACCCGTGACGGTCAGTGTGGCGTTCGAGGTCGAGCTTGTGGTGCCGGCTGTGTTGGAGGCCGTGACCCGGACGCGCAACTGTGATCCGACATCGCCTGAGTCGACGATTCGAGCCGTGGTTGTCTCGCCGGAGATGTTGACGCAGTTCGAGCCGCTCGTGTCGCAGCGCACCCACTGATACGCGAAGGTGATCGGCGTTGTGCCGGTCCACGTGCCGGTGGACGCGGTCAGCGTCTGTCCCTGGACGGCCGAGCCCGAGATCGACGGCGCGGCGGAGGCGACAGGTGCCCCGGAGCTACCGCCCGACGAGGTGACGACCGCCGTCGCATTCGAGTTTGCGCTCGTCGAACCGCTCGCGTTCATCGCCGTCACCATGACACGTAGCGTCGATCCAAGGTCGCCGATGTCCACGAGCCGGGTGGTGCCCGTCTCGCCGGAGATCGGGTTGCAGCTCGAGCCGGTCGAATCGCAGCGCAGCCACTGATACGCGAAGGTGATCGGCGTGGTACCCGACCATGAGCCGGGTGTTCCTGACAGCGTCTGCCCCTGGACCGCGTTGCCCGAGATCGATGGCAATGTTGTGTTCGTCGGTACGGCGGCCGTCGCGGCGGGTGCTGCGCCGCTCGATAGGGCGGTCACCAAGGCGAGAACCGCCAGCACGGAGACCGCTAGGGGATACCTCGAGCGCATGCGTGACACTGCGCGTAGTCGGTTTGTCATGGTCGTTGCTCCTCTCGAGCTGGCTGTTGGTTCGATGCGTCTTCTACTGGGAGCGCCGGAGGTCGCAGCCCCCGGCACTCCTTCAAACCGGCATCGATCTAGCGTGAGGTAGCGACTTGAACGAGGCGACGGGCGGACACTCCCGCCAGCGGGTTGTCGCCGTCTTTCCGGGCCCGAACGAAGAACTGGACGTTGTAGCCGGCCCTCACGGGAAAGTCTGCGTGCGGCAGAACGTGCAGCGTGAGCCAGCCGTCCTGGCCGGTCCTCTGCTCCTGCGGCGTCGAGGTCAGAAGCGGGACCGACCGGAGGAACACGATCGCGTCGCGCACGACGTAGCCCCGCGAGTCGTTGATGTGGACGCGAATCGAGATCGGATCACGGCGCGAGCGCACCGGATTCGGTGAGAACTCGACACGGTCGATGATCAGCTGTGCCGGCAGCGACACGCTCGTCACCGGGATCGAGATCTGGCCGTTCGGCAGCCGGATCGCTCCGGGCGGCAGTTGCTGCGACCCTGCTTTGACGACGGCTGTCGGGTTCGATGTGGCGACGGACGAGCCGCTGCCGTTCGTCGCGGTCACGCGTGAGCGGAGCCGCGTCCCGAGGTCGGCGGCTTGCAACGTGTACGTCGACGCTCCCGCACCCGAGATCACCGCGCAGTTAGAGCCATCCGGCTTGCCGCCGTCCGATCCGCAACGAACCCACTGGTAGGCGAACGTGATCGGCGTCTGCCCGTTCCACTTGCCCGTCGAGGTCGTGAGCGTCGAGCCCTGTGTCGCCTGGCCGGAGATTGACGGTTCCTTCTTGTTGGTCGGGCCGTTCGAGCTTATGTTGGTGATCGTCGCGGTCGCGTTCGATGCGGCAACCTTTGTTCCCGCGTTGTTCGACGCCTTGACGCGGAGTCGCAGGCGCTGCCCGAGATCGCTGCTCTGCAGCGTGTACGTCGTGTTGGTCGCGCCCGAGGTGCCCGGGCAGTTGCTGCCGTCGGAGGCGCCGCCATTGCTTGGGCAGCGGACCCATTGGTACGAGAAGGTGATCGGGCCCGTGCCACTCCACGTTCCGTTGGTGCCGGTGAGCGTCTGCCCGACAACCGTGGAGCCGGTGACTCCTGGCTCAACGGTGTTCGCCGGTGATGTCGTCGTTGTCACAACGATCGTCGCGGCTGAGTCTGCACTCGCCTGGCCTGCGCCGTTCGTTGCCGTCACGCGGGCGCGCAGCCGAGAGCCGACGTCCCCGTTCGCGACGGTGTAGGTCGAGTTGTTTGCGCCGCTGATCGACGCGCAGTTCGCGCCGCTCGAGTCGCATTGCCGCCATTGATATGCGAACGTCATCGGCGTGTCGCCCGACCACGAGCCGGAGGTCGCAGACAGTGTGGAACCCACCGCGGCAGCGCCGGATACCGACGGCAGGGCGGTGCTCTGCGGCGCAACGGCTTGTCCGCTGGCCAGGGCGGAATCGCTGGCCTGGGCGGAGCCGTTCGACAGCGCAGCGGTCGAGATGAGCGAGACGGCTGCGACGAGCGCGGCCGACAACACGTAGCCGGCACTCAGACGCCGCGGGCCCCGGGACTGACGTCCGTTCGTGGCGGGCACAGGGTGTTCTTTCATGGTGGATCCTCCTCGTGCGTCGCTCGTGCGTTTCGAAACCTGCGTCTCTTCTATCGCGGTTCGGGCCGGCGCGGTGGCGCCTTAACAGCATCCTTTCGACTCCTTACACGATGGTCATTCCAGCCTCACCGTGTCCTCACAGTTCGGCCTCGCTACCCTGGACGGATGACGAACTTCCCCCTGCGGCGGCTGCGTCTGCGTCCCGGCGAGGAGCATCGCGACGCGATCGCAGTGCAGCTCGAGCCGTTCTTGCTCGGTGGCGAGCGGTATCTGCCTGTGCCGGCGGCGCCCGAGGTCGAGGTGGCGATCTCGCGCGCGACGAGTGGTGATGTCTTCCATCTGCGCTTCGAGACGCGGATCCACGGGCCGTGCGTGCGCTGCCTCGAGGACGCAGTACTTGATGTCGTGATCGACGCGCAGGAGTACAACGCGGTCGACGGCGCGAGTGACACCGAGTTGCGCAGCGAGTACGTCGTCGAGGATCAGCTGCTGCTGTCGGCGTGGGCGCGCGACGCGATCGCCTTGCGGCTGCCCGAGCAGATCGTCTGTCGGCTCGACTGCGCGGGTCTCTGTCCCGTCTGCGGCAAGGATCTGAACCGCGAGCCGCACACGCACGAGGAAGAGGTTTTCGACTCTCGTTGGGGCGCGCTCGAAGCGCTCAAAGACGAGCTGTAGACTGCCCGCCCGGCGCGCAGCGCCTGCCGATGACTGACTGACCTCCCGATACCGAGCCTTGTCGCCGCGCATCTTTCGCGCCGCGCATCAGCCCTTTCGGAGGAGGTCGTTCACATGCGAGTTCAGCTTGACAACGTGTCGGCGTCGTACGGCGCGAGCGTGGTTCTCGTCGACGTGACGCTTGGCGTCGGCGCTGACGATCGACTTGGAAGCCGGCTCGGCATCGTCGGTCGAAACGGCGTGGGCAAGACAACGCTGCTGCAGCTGATTGCAGGACTGCGTGAGCCAGACGCCGGCCGCGTCGTTCGCGTTCCCAAGACCCTGACCGCCGGGTACCTGCCGCAGGAGCCAGACGCTATGCCCGACGAGACACTCAGTCGTTACCTCGCGCGGCGGACCGGCGTTGCAGCTGCCGAGGCTGAGCTGGAAGCGGCAGCGACCGCGCTTGCGATCGATGCCGCGGCTGGCGATCGCTACGGCGGCGCGCTGGAAAGGTTACTTGCGCTGGGCGGCCCCGATCTCGAGCCGCGAAGTCAAGCGGTTTGCGCCGATCTCGGCCTCGGTGTGAGGCTCGATCGCGCGATGGTCGGTCTCTCGGGCGGCGAGCAGGCACGTGCGGCGTTGGCGGCGATCTTGCTTGCTCGCTTCGACGTCCTGCTGCTCGACGAGCCGACGAACGACCTTGACTTTGAGGGGCTCGACCGGCTGGAGCGGTTCGCGCTCGGCTTCCGCGGCGCGCTTGTCGTCATCTCACACGATCGCGCGTTTCTGGATCGCGTCGTGACGCGGGTGATCGAGATCGAGCCGGGCTCGCATCGCGTGCGCGAATGGGCGGGCGGCTGGAGCGAGTACGAGGCCGCGCGCGATGCGGCGCGTCGAACCGCGTACAAGCGCTTCGACGAGGCGCAGGAGGAACGTCGCGAGATCGCCGAGTTGCTCGCAGCCCGCCGGTCGCAGGCGCGCGCGGGAGGCGCGATGGCCGATCGGCGCGGCACGCAGGCGCTGCGCTCGAAAGTGCGTCAGGCGGAGCGTCAGCTCGAGCGCGCCGACAACCCTGCGAAACCGTTTGAGCCCTGGAAGCTGCAGCTGACATTGAACAGCGGCAAGCGCGCTGGCGACACCGTCGTGGCGCTCCATGCGGCGATGGCGCGGCAAGGGACGTTCGCGCTAGGTCCGATCGACCTTCAGCTCGGCCCGGGCGAAAGGGTCGCGATCACGGGCCGCAGCGGCTCCGGCAAGACGACATTGCTGAGCATGCTCGCCGGGTGCGTAGCGCTTGTCTCCGGCCATCGCGCGCTCGGCCGTGCAACAAGGATCGGCGAGCTCGGCCAGGATCGCGACGCGTACTCCGGCG
Organism: Actinomycetes bacterium; assembly: GCA_025358355.1. Lineage (GTDB taxonomy): Bacteria > Actinomycetota > Thermoleophilia > Gaiellales > Gaiellaceae > Gaiella. The sequence goes on from JANYJX010000083.1 coordinate 10,177, forward strand.
ACGAGACGCTGATCGACACTTTCGTCGAACGCGCCGGCCTTCAGTACGAGGAAGCGAGAACGCTGCTCGCGAAGTTCGGGCTCCGCGCCGTCCAGATCGGCCAGCGTTGCGCGGCTCTTTCGCCCGGCGAGCGCACGCGCGCAAACCTGGCCGAGCTACAGGCTCGTCCAGCGAACTTGCTCTTGCTCGACGAGCCGACGAACCATCTCGACCTGGAAGCGGTCGAGCAGCTCGAACTCGCGCTCGCGGGCTACGACGGGACACTCGTCGTCGTCTCGCACGACCGACGATTTCTCGAAGCGCTGGCGCCGACTCGCGAGGTAGCGCTCGATTAGTGCGTCGCTAGCTATAGTGGGCAGCCGCTCATGGCCGTCCCAAAGCGAAAGACATCGAAGGCCCGCCGCGACAAACGCCGTGCCACGCACGGTATCGCGCTGGCCCAGGTCAATCTCTGCCCCAACTGCGGTCAGCCGAAGCGGCCTCATCACGCGTGCGGGACCTGCAAGACGTACCGCGGCCGTGATATCGAACCGCTCCGCGGCCCTAGCTAGTTACCGAACAGGGCAGCAAGCACGTGATCCGCGTCGCGGTCGACGCACTCGGGGGAGACCGGGCTCCCGAGGAGATTGTCGCTGGCGCGCTGCTGGCCGCGAACGACGAGATCAAGCCGATTCTCTACGGTCCGGCTGGCTTGAGCACAGGCGGACTCGAGCTCGTCGAGACCGACGGCGTTGTGGAGATGCACGAGAAGCCCGCCGACGTTGTGCGCGCCAAGCCCGATTCGTCCCTCGTTCGTGCCGTTCGTGCCGTGGGCGATGGCGATGTCGACGTGGTCGTTTCGGCGGGCAACACCGGCGCGCTTCTCGCAGCGTCACTGCTCCACATCCGCCGCTTGCCGGGTGTGATGCGACCCGCGATCGCCGTGATGATCCCGGCGCGGCGCGGCCCGACTGTCCTGATCGACGGTGGCGCGAACGCCGACGCGCGCCCGGAGCATCTCGTCCAGTTCGCGCACATGGGCGTCGTGTTTGCCGAGGAGATGCTCGGTGTCACGGAACCGGAGGTCCGGTTGCTCTCGATCGGCGAGGAGCCGGAGAAAGGCAACCAGCTGACCCTCGAGACGGCGGCGCTCCTTGTCGGCAGCGGCTTGCGTTTCATGGGTAATCAGGAAGGACGCGTGCTGCTCGAAGGCCAGGCCGACGTGATCGTGTGCGACGGGTTCACCGGGAACGTCGCGCTGAAGACACTCGAAGGCGCGATTCTCAGCGTCGTCGGCTCGCTTCGCACCGAAGTTGCAGCGACGGTGCGCGGGAAGATCGGTGGCCTGCTGATTAGGCCCGCCGCGCGCCGCCTTCGCCAGCGGCTTGACCCTGACACCTACGGCGGCGCATATCTGCTCGGATTGAAGGGCCTCGTCGTGATCTCGCACGGCTCGAGCTCGCGTCAGGCGATTGCAAATGCCATCGGTCTGGCTGCGCGTGGGGTGGAGCATCGGCTAGTCGACCGGCTCGCTGGGCGAGTACCGGAGCGCGTGGTAGAGTCCTCGCGCTCATCGACCCCCTGACGAGAACGAGAGAGGTTTTCAGTGGCACTATCGCGCGAAGAGATCAACGAGCGGGTGAAGTCCGTGCTGAGCGAGCAGCTTGGCGTGGACGAGGGAGAGATCACGAATGACGCGTCCTTCCAGGACGATCTCGATGCAGACTCACTCGACCTCGTCGAGTTGATCATGGAGCTCGAGGACCGGTTCGGAATCAAGATTTCGGACGACGACGCCCAGAAGATCACGACCGTCGGCCAGGCCGTCGACTACGTCTCCGCGCACCAGTAAGACCGGGCAACCGACCGGCAGCGCGGCGCTGGGGCGCCTGGTCGACGCGCTGCCGGCCGCCCGCCTCGATCACGTTCTCACCCATACGTCCTGGGCCGCTGACCGCGGCTCGTCGTATGAGCGCCTCGAGTTCCTCGGCGACAGCGTGCTCGAGCTCTCGATCGCACGCGCGCTCTACGACCGTTTTCCGGATGCCTCCGAAGGACGTCTTGCGAAGATCCGCGCCCATGTTGTCTCGCGCCAGAGTTGCGCGGGCGTCGCGAAGGAGCTCGACCTCGGGAAGCGGCTGATCGCGCGGGCGCAGGACGTGCCTGAGCCGGAGCTTCAGCGCCTCGCACACAGCAAGAACGTGCTGGCGGCCGTGCTCGAAGCGGCGATCGCGGCGGCGTACCTGGAGCACGGCTTCGCGGCGGTCGAGGACGCCGTGGTCGAGGCGTTCTCCGAGCGGATCGAGTTCGCGCGCACGAGCCACGTCGACAACAAGACGGAGCTGCAGGAAGCGCTCGCGCGCACCGGCAAACACGTCCAGTACACCGTTGTGACGGTGGAGGGCCCGGCACACGAGCGGCGCTTCGTTTGCGCGACGATGGTCGACGGCCAGCAACTCGGTCTCGGGCGCGGCTCGACGAAGAAAGCGGCCGAGCAAGAAGCAGCGCGGCAGACGCTCGACGCGCTCGGCATCGAGCACGAAGCGTTCTAACTGTTGCGGCGCGGCCAGGGGACGAAGATCGAGACCTCGTCCTGGTAGCGCCGATAGTCGTCGCTACGACTGCGAACGGCCTGCGCTTCGTCTTCGGGATGCCGGTCACGCGGAACAGCAGCGCGAGCAGGAAGACGGGAACGGTGATCGCGACCCAGCCGCTCGGTGAGCTGACGGCGATCAGGGCCCACGCGATCCAGTGGAGCTATTCGAACACGTAGTTCGGATGGCGCGAGAGGTTACAGAGGCCGGCGCGGCACGTCTTGCTCTTGTTCGCCGGATCGGTGCGCCAGGCGGTGAGTTGGCGATCAGCGATCGCCTCACCGGCGATCGCGGCAAGGGCGAGCGCGACGCCGATCCACGCGAGCGGGGTCACTCTCCCGCGGTCAACTGCGACGAACGCGAACGGGCTCGAGAAGACCGTGACGAATCCCGCCTGGGCTTGGAAGAAGACGAAGAACGCGCCGTTGACGTTCGGTGCCCAGCGGCGGTGGAGCTCCCGGTAGCGGCCGTCCTCCGGTTTGCCGACCAGATCGTCGCGAGAATAGCGACCAGCAGTCGGTGCGCGGTGCAACCGTTGCCGAGCGCCGAGTCGTGGACGCCGGCGCCGCCGACGCCGTAGGCCCAGGCGACATCGACGTAGCTCGCGTTCCCGATCCGGCGCGCGACCAGCCAGAGCAGCGCCATCATCGCTGAGGCCGCAGCAGCGGTGATCGCGATCAGCAGCCACGGCGAGGAGATCATCTCGCGATGCAATTCGCGGCTCGCGCCGTTGAGGTTTGGCCCGCCATCCGCGGCGGCGGTTAGCGTTCCCTTCGCATGCACCTGCAATCTCTCCGCCTGCGCGGCTTCAAGTCGTTCCCGGACACGCTCGAGCTGAAGTTCGAGCCGGGCGTGGCTGTCGTCGTTGGGCCGAACGGCTCCGGCAAGTCGAACGTCGCCGACGCGATCGTTTGGGCGGCCGGCAGCCTGACTCCTTCGGAGATGCGCGCCGAGAAGCCCGACGATGTCCTGTTCGCCGGCGGCGGCTCGCGTCCAGCGGCTGATCACTGCGAGGTCGAGCTCGTTTTCGACAACGAGGATGGCGCGCTCGGTGGCCTGGACTACAGCGAGGTCTCGATCGCGCGGCGGCTGGTGCGCGGCGGCGAAGGCCAGTACCTCGTCAACAAGACGCCGGTTCGTCGCATCGATCTTGTAGAGCTGCTCGCCGATGTCGGTCTCGGCGGCTCGATGCACTCGATTGTCTCGCAGGGGAAAGTCGACGCCGTGCTCGCGTCGAAGCCGGAGGATCGGCGCGCGCTGGTCGAGGAAGCGGCCGGGTTGGGCAAGTTCAAGCGGCGTCGGCATCGGGCTGAGTTGAAGTTCGCGCGCGTAGCGACGCAGGTTGAGCGCGCGCGTGACGTTGAGGACGAGGTACGGAAGCGCTTGCGCCCACTCGCGCTGCAGGCGACCGCGGCCGAGCGCGCCGAAAAGCTTGTGGCCGAGATCGCAGGCCTGCGCGCGCGTGTGGCGGAACTCGACCTGGAGGCGATCGCCGAGCGCCAAGGTCTCGCGCAGGAACGTCGCGACGCTTCGACGTTGGCCAAGCGCGCGACGCACGAGCGGCTGACCTCTGTGCTCGAAGAGCGCCAGGAGGCGGAGGACGAGCTTTCGGATGCAGCCGGCAAGCGCGAGGCCGCGCTGTCCGCGCTTTATCGCCTGCAAGGGGCGGGAGAACGGCTGACGCTGCGTCGCGAGGCGACCTCGGCGATCGAGTCGCAGCTCCGGGCCGACTTGGCCGAGCACGAGCGCGCTGCGGCTTTCGAAAGCGACGACACGTTGCGTGCGTTGGAGACGCAGGCGACGGGTGCGGCGGCCGATGCGCGCGAGGCTGCGCAGGCCAGCGGCTCGGCTGCGGAACGGGCGCGTGGTGCGCAGTCGCGGCTCGCGACATTTGAGCGACGGTTGGCAGCCACTGCTGAGGCCGGGCTCGACACGCTGCGAAACGACCGGTCGCGTGTCGAGACCGCGTTCCGCGAGACGGCGGCTGGTGGCGACGGCGCCGGTCGGGGCTTGCTCGCTCTCGCGGCGACGCGCGAGCGGCTGGCGCTTCGCGGCGAGTCGGTGGGACGGGTTGTCGCCGAGGTGGGTGCGCAGCTCGCCGAGGCGCGCACTGCCGCGGCCGGTGGCGGGCCGACTCCGCAGGAGCTGGAAACGGCGGCGAATGACGCGGCTGCTCATGCGCGCGCAGCTGCTATGGAACGCGACGATGTGGCCGAACGGGCGCGGTCTGCGCAAGACAGGCTGCGTGCGCTCGAGCGGACGCTGGCCGAGCGCGAGGGCATCGCGCCGGCTGCACGAGAACTAGCCGCGGGCGGCGAGACTCTCGCGCTGAGCGTCCTCGATGTCGAGCCAGGTTCGGAGCGGGCGGTTGCCGCGGCGCTCGGTTGGCGTGCGTCTGCGTTGCTCGCCGCCGATGCGCCTGCCGGGCTCGATCTGCTCCGGCGCGCACGCGAACTGGGCCTTGGCAGCCTCACCGTTCTCGTCGGACGTGATCCGCGCGAGTTGGTGGGCGAGCTGCCGGTCGTCGAGCTTGACGCGCTGCTCGACGCACGCGAGCCGTCGGTGACCGCGGAAGGGTTTGGCTACGACCCGGCCCGGGGTGACTTGTGGTTCGCCGGCGAGACCGCCGAGGCGGTGCTGCTCGAAATGGACGGCCGCCGCCGGGCGCTGGCCGACGAGGCGGACGAGCTGGTCTCTCGGGCGGCTGCTGCCGCGCGCGAGGCCGACGAGGCGGCGACACGCGCGGACGAAGGCGAAGCCGCGTTCGGAGCCGTCGCGCACCTGCGCGGTCGCAGCGCCGATCCGGTGTTGCTCGGGCAGATTGCGGCCGTTGCTACGCGGCTTGCGACTGCGCTCGATTCGGCCGCTCATCAGGTTGCGATCGTCGAGGCGAGGCTCTCGTCTCGGTCGGCCGAGGCTGCTGAACGCGCAGCGGGCCTGGCCGCGGAGCTCCAGCGGCTGACCGGACTCGAGTCGGGTATCCGCCGCGACGCCGCTGACGCAACCGCTCGTGCCCAAGCTGCCGACGTGGCGCTGGCGAGGCTCGGTGGCAATCTCGATCTCGACCCCGGTGACGCCGATCGCGAAGCTCTGGCCGCGGAAGCGGCATCGCTGCTCGCTGCGTCTGAAGCCGCTGTAACGGCGGCGCGGGATGCGGCCGATCGCGCGCGCCTTGTTGCCGCGACATTGGCGGAGCGCTCGCCGCGCCGCCCGGCGATCGACGCCGACCTGCTCGGCCGGCTTCAGGCGGTCATCCAAAGTCTCGGGTCCGAGCTCGAACGGGCGGAGCGGATGGCGAGCCGTTTGCAGGCGCCGGTGCGGGCACGTGCAGACGCGGGCGCGCTGCGCTCGTCCGAGCTCGGCGCCGACTTGCGGCGACTCGGCGCGGCTGAGGTTGAACTTCGCCAAGCGGCCGATCTCGCGTCGGAGCGCTCCACCGAGGTCGAAGTCGAGCTAGCCCGACTCACGGCGGAGGCTGACGAAGCGCGTCGCCGGCTCGACGCTGCCGGCGCCGACGAGTCCGCCGAAGGCGACGATCGCGCGGAATTGCACGCCCGGGTAGAGCGGCTCGATGCGCGGCGCGAGACGCTCGGCAAGGTCAACCCGCTGGCGCAGGAGGAGTACGAGGCCGAGAAGGAGCGACTCGAGGAGCTCTCGACGCAGCGGCAGGATCTAGCGGCGAGCCTCGCCGAGGTCGCCAAGCTCCGCGACGAGCTGGCCGAGACGGTGCAGCGCCGCTTCGCAGAGACGTTCGACGCGGTCGCGACCAACTTCGAGGAGGTCGCCGCGACGTTGTTTCCCGGTGGCGAGGGCCGGCTGAGGCTCGTCGAGCCGGATGAAGAGATGCCCGACGCGGAGCAGGGCATCGAAGTCGAGTTGAGGCCCGCCGGGAAACGCGTGACGCGGCTTTCGCTGCTCTCTGGCGGCGAGAAGGCGCTGGGCGCGATCTCGTTCCTGTTCGCGCTGTTCCTCGCGAAGCCGTGCCCGTTCTACCTACTCGACGAAGTTGAGGCTGCTCTCGACGACGCGAATATCGCGCGCTTCGTCGACCTGCTGCGGCGCTACGCCGACCGCGCCCAGTTCGTCGTGATCACGCACCAGAAGCGCACGATGGAAGCCGCGGATGTGCTCTACGGCGTGACCATGGGTGGCGACGGCGTGTCGCAGGTTGTCTCGCGGCGGCTGCCGCGCCACGAGCAGCCGGCCGCAGCGGCTACCGCGTAGCGGATCGCGCGACGTGTCGAGGACGTGGGCAGAGCTGCTCGGCGACGCCGCCGGTGTCGTGGACGACGAGGAGCGGACTGGGTTCTTCGGTCGGCTGCGCGAGTCGCTCTCGAAGAGTCGGCGCGCGCTCACAGATCAACTGGCGGCTGCCGCGTTCGACGCGGCTGACGACGAGTCGTGGGAGCGGCTCGAGGTGGCGCTCTTGCGGGCGGATGTGGGTGTGCCTGCGACGGCGGAGCTTGTGGGCCGGCTCGAGGCGCGCGGTGAGATCGGCTCGCTCGAGGACGCGTTGGCGGAGGAAGTCGAGCGGCTGTTCGGCGAACCGCCAACGCTTGCCGTTCAGGGCGCCACGCCGCGCGTGATTCTCGTCGTCGGTGTGAACGGGACGGGAAAGACAACGACGATCGGCAAGCTCGCGAACACGCTGCGTGAGCACGGGCGATCGGTGTTGCTTGGCGCCGGCGACACGTTTCGCGCGGCGGCGGAGGAGCAGCTCGAGATCTGGGCCACGCGCTCTGGCGCGGATCTTGTCGGTGCGTCTGCGGGCGGCGATCCGGCTGCGGTTGCCTTCGACGCGATCGAGGCGGGTCGCGCTCGTGGCCGGGACGTGGTCATCATCGACACGGCTGGGAGGCTCCACACGCAGACGAACTTGATGGCTGAGCTCGAGAAGGTCCGGCGTGTGATCGCGGGCCGCATCGACGACGCACCGCACGAGACGCTGCTGGTCGTGGACGCGACCACGGGGCAGAACGGCCTGCAGCAGGCGCGGTTGTTCGCGGCGGCAGCGGGCGTCACGGGTGTCGTGCTGACGAAGCTCGACGGCTCGGCGAAAGGTGGCGTTGCTGTCGCGATCGCGCACGAGCTCGGGCTGCCGGTGAAGCTCGTCGGCGTAGGCGAGGCCGTAGGCGACCTGCGGCCGTTTGACGCGCACGACTTCGCGCGCGCACTCATCTCCGGCTAGCGGCACAGAGGTGGCACGCCAGAGTTGACACAAAGGCCTGCCTTTAGACTCCCGTGACGATGTTCGACACGCTTTCCGACCGGCTCCAGACTGCGCTCGGCGGCCTCAGCCGCAAGGGCCGCCTCGACGAAGAGACCGTCACCAAGGCGATGCGCGAGGTGCGGCTCGCGCTCCTCGAGGCCGATGTCGACTTCGAAGTCGTCAAGGAGTTCGTCGCCGCCATCAAGGAGCGCGCGCTCGGCGCCGACGTCCTGACAGGCCTCGAGCCAGGCCAGCGCGTCGTCAAGATCGTCCACGAGGAGCTGACCCAACTGATGGGCGCAGGCGACTCCAAGCTCGCCTTCGGCCGCCCGCCGACGGTGATCCTGATGACCGGCCTCCAGGGCTCCGGCAAGACGACATCGAGCGCAAAGCTCGCGCTGCTCCTCCGCCGCGAGGGGAAGCAGCCGGCGCTCGTTGCGGCAGACCTCCAGCGGCCAGCGGCGATCGACCAGCTCGAGCAGCTCGGCCGGCAGATCCAGGTTCCCGTCTATCGCGGCGACAACGCCGACCCCGTCGCAGTCTCCAAGGCCGGCGTCGAGTGGGCGAAACACAACGGCAACGACGTCGTGATCGTCGACACCGCCGGCCGACTCCACGTTGATGAGGAGTTGATGGACGAGCTCGCGCGCGTTCGCGACGCGACCAAGCCGCTCAACGTTCTGCTTGTGCTCGACGCGATGACCGGGCAGGAGGCGGTGAACGTCGCGAAGGCGTTCCAGGAGCGGGTCGCCTTCGACGGCCTCGTCATGACGAAGCTCGATGGCGACGCGCGTGGCGGTGCGGCGCTCTCGGTCAAGGCGGTCACCGGCTGCCCGATCAAGCTCGTCTCGATCGGCGAGAAGCTCGACCAGATCGAGTGGTTCCACCCGGATCGCATGGCGTCGCGGATCCTCGGCATGGGGGACGTCCTCACCCTGATCGAGAAGGCCGAAGCCGCGGCTGAGGAGGGCGAGCAGGAGGAGATGGAACGCCGCATGCGCGCGGGCGAGTTCACCTTTGACGACTTCCTCTCCAGCTACCGCATGATCAGGCGGATGGGGCCGCTGCAAGGCGTGCTCAAGATGATGCCAGGCATCGGCAAACAGCTCGACGGGATCGACATCGACGAGAAGCAAATGGCCCGCGTCGAGGCGATCGTCCTCTCGATGACACCACACGAGCGGCGCGTGCCGCATGCCATCAACGGCCCGCGCAGGCGGCGGATCGCCGACGGCAGCGGGACGACGATCGACGAGGTGAACAAGCTCCTGCAGGCACGCAAGCAGATGGCGAAGATGGTCAAGCAGATGGGGAAGGGCAAGCTGCCGGCGCTCCCACCCGAGCTGACCCGCGCGCCACGGCGCTGAAATCGGCACACTTCCCAGTCGCAAACAACGAAAGAGGACAGAACTAGATGGCAGTTCGTATGAGGTTGGCGCGCATCGGCTCGAAGAAGAACCCGATCTACCGCGTCGTCGTGGCCGACTCGCGCTCACCGCGTGACGGCCGTTTCATCGAGATCATCGGGCGCTACAACCCGCAGACTCACCCGTCGACGATTGAGCTCGACGAGACGAAGGTCAAGGACTGGCTCTCCAAGGGTGCACAGCCCAGCGATCCGGTGGCCAAGCTGATCAAGGCCGCAGGGATCTCGTAGTTCCCGATCGTGGCTGAGCTGCTCGCCTGGATCGCCCGCCAACTCGTCGACGATCCGTCGGCGGTGCATGTCGAGACGGTCGAGCGGGACGACGCGATCGTCTACCGGCTGCATGTCGCGTCGGACGACATTGGCAAGGTGATCGGCCGTCAGGGCCGCCTCGCGCGGACGCTGCGGACGATTGTTCGCGCCGGCGCAGCGCGCTCGAACTCTCGGCTGCTCCTCGAGATCGCTGAGTAACGACTCGGATCTCGTCGAGGTCGGGCGTGTCGGTCGGCCGCACGGGCTCGACGGGGCGTTTGTCGTCGAGCGCGGTAGTGACGACGAGCGGCGGTTCGCCGTTGGCGCCAAGGTCCGCATAGACGGAGCTGAGGCTGAGGTCGTGCTGAGGCGGCGCGTCGGCGGCAGGCGGCTCGCGATCAAGCTCGATCGGCCGGTTGAGCGCGGCCAGATGCTCACCGTCCTGCGCTCCGAGCTACCGCCGCCGGAACCGGACGCGTACTACATCTTCCAGCTCGTCGGCCTCGAGGTGGAAGAGGCGGGACGCGTTGTTGGTCGCGTACGCGAGGTGCTGCCGGGCGCGGCGAATGACAACCTGCAGCTCGAAGACGGGACGCTGATCCCACTTATCGAGGCGGCGATCGCCAAGGTAGACCTCGAAGCAGGTCGAATTCATCTCAACCCAGGCTTCACCGACTGACCGCTACCCTGCACGACCGTCCGGCGGACGACCCTATGCGCCTCGATGTCTTCACCCAGATCCCGCACGCCTTCGGCTGGCTCACTGAGCAGCGGCCGCTGGCAACCGTCCTCGGTGGTGAGCTCGAACTGCGGCTCGTCAACTACCGCGACACGACCCCTTTGCGCGCCGGCCAGGTCGACGACAGCCCGTACGGCGGGGGCGCCGGGATGGTGTTGCGGGTCGATGTCGTCGCCGCTGCGCTCGAGGCGCTGTACGGCGATGACCCGCCCGCGCGCGTCGTCGCTTTGACGCCGCAGGGCAGGCAGCTTGATCAGGCCCTTGTCGAGGAACTTGCCGCCGAGCCCGCCGTCACCCTCTTGTCCTCACGTTTCGAGGGCTTCGACGAGCGGATCGTCGAGCACCTGTGCACCGACGCAATCTCGGTCGGCCCGTATGTTCTTTCCGGTGGCGAGCTTCCCGCGATGCTCGTGATCGACGCGATCGCGCGGCGCTTGCCCGGCGCGCTCTCGGAGGGCTCGGGCGAGAGCGAGAGCTTCTCCGCCGACCTCGATGGCGGCATCGAGTACCCGCACTTCACCCGGCCCGCAGAGTTCCGCGGCTGGGCCGTCCCGGACGTGTTGCTTTCCGGCGACCACGGGCGAATCGACACCTGGCGGCACGATCAGAGTCGCGCGCGAACGGCACGGCTGGCGCTTCTCTCGTGACCGATCAGCCGACCAACGACGATCCGTTCGCGATCCGGCCTTCGGCTCCGGTTCCCACTCCGGAGCCCGACGGCGGCGGTTGGTCGATGCCCTCTGCTGCGAGCTCGCCGCCGCCCGAACTGCCCGAGATTGCCGACCCGGAGATGGCCGAGCCGGAGCTTGCCAAGCCGGTTGGGGCTCCGCCAACGACCCGCCATCTAGCCGCGCTGCTCGCCGGAATCGGCGTCGCAGTCGCAGGCGGCGTCGCTTGGGGGCTCGTCGCAAAATGGACGGGCCGTGAGTTTGGCTTCCTGGCCTGGGGGGTCGGGATCCTGACGGGAGTCGTGTGCGTGTGGGTCGGTGGCAAGAAGAAGACGTTCGCCCTGCAGGTGATCGCGATTGCCACTGCTGCGCTCGGCGTGCTCGTCGGCAAGTACCTGGCGTACGCGTTCATCGTGCACGGCGGTGGGTACGAGTTCGGCATCCCACCCGCGATCTTGTCGACGGACATGCTCCACCTGTTCCGCTCCAATCTGCGCACCGTGTTCGGGCTGCTGGACATCCTCTGGTTCGGTTCGGCGGTTGTCTCCGCCGGCCTGATTGCGCGACCGGAATGGCCTGAGGTCGACCCGCCTCTGGAGCAGGCGCCGCCTGCAGAGGAGCCAAGGCTCGACGAGTACGGGGTGCCACTGCAGGAGACGTACCACCAGACGTACCGACAGCCCGTGCATCACTCGCGGAACCCGATCGACCGCGTGGCGCGCCGGCTGCCTCAGCCGTGGCGGACGATTGTCGACTGGGCAGTGACCATCGCCGGCGCGATCGCGATCGTGCTGCTGATCAAGGCGGTCGTTGTCAACCCGTACCGGATTCCGTCGTCGTCGATGGAGCCGACGCTGCACTGCGCGCGGCCGGCGCAGGACTGCGAGGCGCGCTTCTCCGATCGCGTGCTCGCGAACCGTTTCATCTACCGCTTCCGCGATCCAAAGCGCGGCGAGATCGTCGTGTTCAAGACGCCGGACGCGGCCAAGATCAAGTGCGGTGCGGGCGGCACGTTCGTGAAGCGGATCATCGGGCTGCCGGGCGACAAGCTCCAGGTGCGGGTGATCCGCGGCAACGGCTACGTCTTCATCAACGGCCGGCAGCTGAACGAGCCGTACATCCAGGCGATCCGTCGAACCCAGGCGAGTCAATATCCGCCGGGCGGCGGAGTCTTCGCGGTGCCGAAGGACAACTACTTCATGATGGGCGACAACCGGTCAGCGTCTTGCGACTCGCGCTTCTGGGGGACGGTGCCGCGCGGCAACATCATCGGCAAGGTCTTCCTGACGTACTGGCCGCCGAATCGCCTGTCGTTCAGGTAGGCCAGGAGCTTCGGGTAGACTCCCCGGCCGGCCGTCGGCCGATCCTTTCTCATGAGCACGGTCATCCAAAGCATCGAGCAGCGTCAGTTGCGCGAGATCCCCCGTTTCAAGGCTGGGGACACTGTCGGCGTCCATTTCAAAGTGATCGAGGGCACGCGCCAGCGCATCCAGCTGTTCGAGGGAATCGTGATCAAGCGGCAGGGCTCTGGTGTCCGCGAGACCTTCACCGTGCGGAAGCAGTCGTCCGGTGTTGGTGTCGAGCGCACGTTTCCGGTGCATTCGCCGAAGATCGAGAAGATCGACGTGAAGGCGATCGGCGATGTCCACCGCGCGAAGCTCTACTACCTCCGCGACCGTGTGGGCAAGAAGGCCCGCGTTCGCGAGATCCGCCAGAGCTAAGGGCGCGATGCGGCGTTTGGCCGCGTTTCTGCTGGTCGTCTCGTGCGCGGTCGTGCTCGCAGGCTGTAACGACGTGCAGCAGAGCAGCGCGCGCCGGTCGCTGGAGACGTACCTCCGCGCGATGCCCGACGATGGCGGCTACGACGTGGGTGCGACACGGTGCACGTCGAGCGCGCACCAGGGTTTCGTCCAGGTTGTCCCTACGTCGCTCTTCGTGTGCCAGGCGCATCGCCGCGACGGCAGCTGCGACCGGTTCCAGGTTCGGCTCCGTCGCCACGGCCCGGCCACGGTGACGCTTGGGCGGCGCGACGCGGGCTGCGTGCTGCCGCTCGGCTGAGAGTCGGCACAGAGTTGGCACAGTCTTGGCACGAACTCGGCCGAGCGCGGCGATATCCTCGACGCATGTCGGTCGCCACAGGTCAGCGGTTGTTGCGATTCGATCGCCGGCTCGGAGTGCGGTTCGTGGCCGGCGCCGACGAGGCCGGTCGCGGCTCTCTCGCCGGGCCGCTCGTCGTGGCGGGTGTCTTGCTCGACTACGACGTGTTACGTGGCCCGCGCGTCCGCTGCCTGGCCGCGCTGAACGATTCGAAGCAAGTCGCGCCGGACGAGCGGGAAGAGCTCTTCCGTGCGGTCGTCGCGTGTGCGACGGCGATCTCGGTGCGCGTGATCTCGTCCGGCGAAATCGATCGCGTCGGATTGCATCGCTCGAACCTCGGTGGTCTTCGGGCGGTGCTTGGGGATCTCCACCCGACCGCGGAGGCCTGTCTTGTGGATGGCTTCCGGCTCGGCCCGACTGCGCCGCCGCATCGCGCGATCGTCGACGGCGATACGAAGAGCGCGGCGATCGCCGCAGCGTCGATCGTCGCGAAAGTCGTGCGAGATCGCACCATGCGGCGTCTCGATGCGCTGTATCCGCGCTACGGGTTTGCGTCGCATGTGGGCTACATCACGTCGCGGCACTCACTCGCGGTGCGCGCTCACGGCCCGTGCCAGCAGCATCGGCTCAGCTTCAACGCTAAGGCGTACGCGCCCGAGGTTACGGCCGAGGTCCCGGTCGGGGTCGAGATCAAGGAGCCGCTCGCGGCCGCATCGTGAATTCCGGCGAACGGCGCGCGGCCAGGCACTACCTGCTTCGCGGTTGGCGGCTTGTTGGGGCGAACCAGCGGGTCGGCCGCAACGAGATCGACCTGATCGTCCGCCGCGGTCGGCACGTGATCGTCGTCGAGGTGAAGGAGAAGACAGGCGATCGCTACGGCGACCCGCTCGAGATGGTCGACGCCGAAAAGCTCCGACGTGTGCGGCGAACGGCGCAAGCCTGGCTCGCGTCGCGGTCGGAGCTGGCGGATCTCGAGGTCAGCTTCGAGGTTGTCGGCGTTTCGCTGGGTCGCGTAGAGCGGGTGAGAGTCGAGCCCGGCGACGAATGACATCGCGGGTCGCCGTCGAACGACGGACCTGTGGCAGCGACCCAGGAAGCCCTGTACGGCGAGATCGACCTCGCTCTGTCGTGGTCGGAGAGCGAGCTGCCGGAGCGGGAACGCACGAAGCACGTCCACCGGCTACACCCGTACCTCGGCAAGTTCGTGCCTCAACTCGTCGAGGCGATGCTCGATCGGTACGTAGCCGCAGGTGGTCGCGTGCTCGATCCGTTCGCCGGCTCGGGGACGACACTGGTTCAGGCGCTCGAATCGGGCTACGACGCGACCGGCGTCGACATCGCCAGCTTCAACGCGCTCCTGATGCGCGTCAAGACGCGGCCGTACAACCTCGACGCGCTGCGCGCTGACTTGGTGTGGGCCTATGACCGAGCGGAGACTTTCGAGCCGCAAACGACCTACCCGGCCGACGCGAGCCCGTACGTTCGGGCGTGGTTCGCGCCGACCGCCGCTGCGGAGCTGCTCCATTTCCGCTCCCTCGTCGAGCAGGTCGCTCACGCGGACGTGTTGCGTGTTGTGCTCGCGCGCGCGGCGCGTTCCGCGCGAAGGACGACGCACTTCGATCTCGAGTTCCCGCGCGAGCCGCAACGCGAGGAGTATTGGTGCTTCAAGCACCGCCGAACGTGTCGCCCGGTGGAATCCGCGCGCCGCTTCCTGCTGCGCTACACGCTCGACACGCTCGAGCGGATCTCGACATTCGCGGACATACGCGCGTCGGACGGGGTCGCGGAGATCCTCCACGGCGATGCGCGCGAGCTCGATCTGCGCGGGTCGTACGACGGCGTTGTCACGTCGCCGCCCTACCCGGGGTTGATCGACTACCACGAGCAGCATCGCTACGCGTACGAGCTGCTCGGCCTTGATGAGCATCGCGAGGTCGAGCTTGGCCGGCCGGCCAAGGGAACGAGTCGCGCCGCGCTGCAGGAGTACGTCGATGGCATCGCCGATGTCTTCCGCAACGTGCGCGAGACGCTGAAGCTCGGCGCGCCGGTCTGCATCGTCGTAAACGACAAGCGTGGCCTGTACCCGGAGATCCTCTCGCGGGCCGGGCTGCGTCTCGAGGATCGGCTCGAACGGCATGTGAATCGGCGAACGGGCCGCCGCGCCGGCGAGTACTTCGAGTCGATTCTCGTCGCCGTCGCAAACTGACACAGAGTCGGCACAAAGTCGTGTCAGTTCTCCGCGTAGCGTCGAGGTGTGGTTGCCAGAGCCCTCACGCATGCGCTGGTTGGGCTCGAAGCGCGCCGTGTCGAGGTCGAGGCGCACCTGCAGAGTGGGATTCCGGGTTTTGCCATCGTCGGCCTCGCGGATCGTGCGTGTCAGGAAGCGAAGCACCGTGTCCGCAGCGGGATCGCTTCGGCGTCGCTCGAATGGCCGAACAAGCGGATCACCGTCAACCTCGCGCCCGCGGCGTTGCGCAAGGAAGGCTCCGGCTACGACCTTTGCATCGCGCTGGCCGTTCTCGCAGCGTCTCGGCAGGTTCCCGCCGACCGGCTGTGGGAGCACGCGGCCGTCGGCGAACTGGCGCTCGATGGCCGCGTGAGGCCCGTTGGCGGCACGCTGGCCTTGGCGGAGGGCGCGCGGCGCCACGGCCTTCGTCGCGTGCTCTGCGCGGCCGAGTCGGCGCCCGAGGCCGGTCTCGCCGGCATTGAGGCCTTCCCCGTGCACCATCTTGCCCAGGCGGTCGCGTATCTCCGCGGCGAGGAGACGATCGAGCCGGCCGAGCCACCGGAGCTGGAGGAGATGCTCTCCGATGCGCCCGACCTCGCGGATGTCCGCGGTCAGGAACGTGGGCGTCGAGCGCTCGAGCTGGCAGCGGCAGGAGGCCACAACCTCCTGTTGGTCGGCCCGCCGGGAACGGGCAAGACGATGCTCGCGCGACGCCTGCCGGGAATCCTGCCGCCGCTGACCCGCGAGGAGGCGCTCGAGGTGACGCGGATCCATTCCGTTGCCGGCGTGCTCGAAGCGGGTCGGCCACTGGTCATGAATCCGCCCTTTCGTGCCCCGCATCACGGCGTTTCGGCAGCGGCCGTTGTTGGCGGCGGGACGATTCCTCGGCCGGGTGAAGCTAGCCTGGCGCATCGCGGCGTTCTGCTGCTGGACGAGATGCCTGAGTTCCCGCGGAACGTTTTGGAGGCGTTACGGCAGCCGCTCGAGGACGGGTTCGTGGCGGTGTCGCGCGTTGGTGGCGCGGCGATCTTCCCGGCGCGATTTGCGCTCGTGGGGACGATGAACATGTGCCCGTGCGGCGGCCGTGGCGATCCTGCTGTGGAGTGCCGTTGTTCGGTCCAGCGGATCGCGTCGTATCGCGAGAAGCTGTCACGCGCGTTGCTCGACCGCTTCGATCTCGTGGTGGCCATGCCTCGACCGCGGGCCGTCGAGCTCGCGGCAGCCGGCGGCGAGCCGTCGGCGCCGGTTCGCGAGCGCGTGATCGCGGCGCGAGCCCGGCTAGCGGCGCTGCCAGCGCTACGTTCGGCGGCGGCCACCGAGCTGCTGGATCGCGCGGTCGAGAAGCTGCCGCTCTCCGGCCGCGGCCGTGCGCGAGTCGCGCGCGTCGCACGGACAATCGCGGCGCTCGCGGGCTCCGCTTCAGTCGAGACGGAGCACCTGGCCGAGGCTCTGTCGTACCGCTCGCCGAGAGAGCTGCCAGCCGCGTGACGGCGTTCCGTCTGTTGAAGCGGCGCGACGCGGCGTATCCGGCGTTTCTCGCAGCGATTTACGATCCGCCACCGGCGCTGTGGCTGCGTGGGTTGGCGGAGCCGGAGCTGCTCTCGCGACCCGCGGTTGCGATCGTCGGCGCGCGGGCCTGTTCGTCGTATGGCCGCTCGGTGGCGCGCTCGCTCGGACGCGACATCGCGGCGGCCGGTGTCGTCGTGATCAGCGGCATGGCGCGCGGTATCGATGGCGAGGCGCATCGCGGCGTTCTCGACGCAGGCGGGACTACCGTGGCCGTCCTCGGCTGTGGGATCGACCGGAACTACCCGGCGGCACACGCTGAACTTGCGGGGCGGATCGCCGAGACCGGCCTGATCGTCTCCGAGTACGAGGCCGGGGTTGAGCCCGCTCCGTGGCGTTTCCCGGCGAGGAACCGAATCATCTCAGGCCTTGCTCGGGCCGTGGTCGTGGTCGAGGCTCGCGAGCGGAGCGGCGCGTTGATCACGGTCGACTTCGCGCTCGAGCAGGGCCGCGAGGTGCTCGCCGTTCCGGGCGAGATCACCTCGGCGCTCTCCGCAGGCTCGAACGCGCTCCTGCGACTGGGTGCGGCGCCAGCGCTCCGCTCCGACGACGTGCTCGAAGCGATCGGGATCATCGTCGAGAAGCCTGCGCTGGCAGAGCCTGACGGCGATGGCGGCCGCGTGCTCATCGCGCTTCGCGATGCGCCGGCAACCGCGGACGAGCTCGCGCGGGCTACCGGCTTGGGCGCGGCAGATGTCGCCTCTCTGCTCGTCGAGCTCGAGCTTGACGGGCGTGTCTCGGCCGGGGAGGGGGTCTACAGGGCTACGATCGCGAGGTGACCCACCGCTGCGAGCTCGCGTGAGTCTGCGGGCCCGATATGCGGGCGGGGCGCTGGCGGCGCTTGTTGTAGCCGGTGCGGTAGCCGCCCCAGCCGCCTCAGCCATCGCAGGGTCGAAGCGGCACGAGGTCGCAGTCATTGTTGTGCCACGGTTCGCGCCGTCGGCGTACGCCGGTCGCGGCGCCGTTGGCTGGCTGATCCCGGGCGCCGGGTCGACAGTGACGCGCGCGGGCGCGCTCTCGTCGCTCGTCCGCGGGCGGGTCGTGAGCTCGCTGCTCGGGGGCGCGTCCAAGGGCGACCCGGTGATCGCGCTCTCGCGGCAGCCGGCCGAGATCACGGTCTACGTCGCGCTTCCGCCCGTGGGCGGGAGTGGGAATGTCACGCGTTACCCGATAGCCGTTGTCGGCGGCGGGTATCACGGGCTGCTCCGGTCGCGGTCGACGCGAATCGACGGCCTCGTTTCGATCGCGGATATCGCGCCGTCGGTGCTCGCACTCCGGAAGGGCCACACGCCACGAATCCGCTCACGCATCTCGACCGACGCTCCGGCAGCGCTCGAGCGCCTCGACATGCGGCTGCGGCACGCCCACGACGCGCGAACGCTGGCGATTGTCGTCCTCGTCGCATCGGTTCTGACGCTCGCCGGGTTCGCGCAGCTGCTTCGCTCCGCCGCGCTGTCGCGAGCCGCGTTGCTTGCGATTCCCGCTGCGCTGACGACCTCGTTCGCGCTAGCCGCAGTCAGCATCGACGGTCGACTGCCGGCGACAGCGCTGCTCACCCTGGGGACAGTCGGTCTGGCGCTTTTCGCTGGTCGGTCAACCAGGGCGCTCCTCCCACTGCTTCTCGCGTTCCTCGTCGCCGCCGTTGTCGCGCTCGCGATCTGGCCCGACATCAACGCGCTTTCGGTGATCGGCCCGCATCCGGACGGTGGCGGTCGCTACTTCGGCGTCACGAACGAGGTCGAGACGCTCCTGCTGGCACCGATTCTGGCTGTTGGTGCGCTCGTCGGCGCGAGTCGGATCCCGCTTGTCGCCGCGCTCGCGTTGCTCGTCGTCGGTTGGAGTCGCACCGGTGCGGACGGCGGCGGCGTGCTCGTCGTGATCGCCGCTCTGGCCGCGCTATGGAGCTTCCGCGCCGGCTTCATGTGGACGCCGCGTCGCATTGCCGCTGCCGCCGTCGCCGCAGGTGCCTTAGGGCTCCTTGTCGTCGGTGTCGATGTCGTGAGCGGTGGCTCGAGCCACGTCACCGATTCGCTGGGTAAAGGGCCGTGGTCGGTGGCGGGCGAGATCGGCCATCGGCTCCACATCTCGTGGGCGGGTGCGACGGCGACGACGCAGGCAACGGTCGCGATCGTCCTGACGCTCGTCGCTCTCGCCGGCCTCGCGCTGATCCGGGAACGATCGGACGCCGTCGACACGCTCCTGGTCGCGCTGGTCGTCTCGCTTCTCGTCAACGACTCGCCAACGGATGTCGTCGCCTACGGCGCTCTCGTCGCCGCCGCGCTCCGAACGTGGGACGATCTCGATCTCTCTACGCGTGGCCGCCGCAGGTTTGCGGCTCTTTCCCCGCAAGTGTTGCCAGTGCTGCGCCGGCGCTGACATCGAATTTCAGCGAGACGGTTCCTGCCCGGCGCGCAACCAGCCGGATCATGCCGTCGTGCCCACGATCGAGGCACGCGCCGCTCGCCTGCCAGTACGGCGACCAGCTTGTCGCGACGCGATAGCGGCCAGGCGCACCGAGCGAGACGACCATCCCCTCGTGCGCGAACGAGAGGACATGCGCTGCCCCGGGCCCCGTCACGAGCGGCACGGCGTCGGGAACCTCATAGACGACGGTGTGGCGCGAACGGAAGACGGCGCGCAGCTCGGAATTCCCGCTCGTGAGCAGCGCTGCCTCAGCCTGAGAGCTGTAGTCGAGCCTCGCGTCCGGCAGCACGACATATCGCACGCCAAACGCGCGGAGCCAGCGCAGATACGCGGCCTGGCCGGGCTTGCCGTAGAGCACGCTGTTCTGTGGGAAGTCGTTCTGACGGAACCAGCCGCGCACGATCGGAATCCCAGCGCTCGGCAGGTACACCGCGGGCCAGTGATCGACGGTGTCGACTGCTTCGACGCGATAGGACGGCGTCAGGTTGCTGTGCAGGAAGGAGATGGCTGGCGTCCAGTACGCCGCCGCGGCAGCCGGGTCGCCTTCACCCTTGAGAAAGCTGCCGACGAGCGGCGTCACATTCCAGGCCGCAGCCAGCACGAGCGCGACAACGCACACCGGGATCGGCCGCCAGCGGCGGAGCGAGAGGGCGAGCACGGCGATCGGGATCGCGGCGTAGCGCAGCCGCGCGATGTTCTCGCCGATCGCGGACGGGACAAGGAACGCCGCAACGCAGGCGGCGAGGTAGACGATGAAGATCCAGCGGAGCCCACGTGCGCGCGGCACGTTCCACGTCAGGCCGGCGCCGAGGAGGCAGAACGTCGACGCAGCGGCGAGCTCTTGCCACGAGAACGGGTAGCGGCCGCTCGATGGGAACAGACGCCACAGGAGTACCTCGACAAAGCCGATCGCGCCGATCGTCAGCAGCGGCAGGAGCATGTCGTCACGCGACCAGCGGTGCGCGATCGCGCTTCCCAAAAGCAGGATCGCGAGTAGGAGAAACGCGACCGGGCTGGCGGCGATCGTCAGCGCAGCGAGGATCGCGAAGCGACCCCGAGCGCGGGCCTGCAACGCCCACAGCGCGAGCAGCGCCAGCGCCGTTCCGAGAGCGAACGGGAACGCGCCCGATAGCACGATCCCCGCCCAGACGACCGCGAACGATCGGTCCGACCAACGCGCCGCCGGACCCCATTCGCGCGCGACGACAACCGTGAACGCGAGCGCTGCCGCCGCGATGCTGGCGACGGCCAGCAGCTTGATTCCAATCATCGACGCGAGCGGGTAGTAGAGGAGGCTGTAGGTGACGAAGCTGTAGCGTCCCGCGTACCAGAAGTTGTTCCAAAGGGCGAAGCCGCGATCGTGGAAGAACGAGCTCTGGTAGACGTGCGCTGCGAGGTCGGAGCCGGGCGGGCCGAGCCACGAGAGCGTCGCCGCGAGGGTCGCAGCGACGACCGTCGCGAGGATGGCCTCGGCGATGATGGGGTTCTGCAGGCGGGAGAGAGCTGTCTGCACTGTCTGAGTCGCCGGTCGGGACGACGGCTCGATCCTAACGACCTATACATGACGGTTTCCTGAGAGGCGCGAGGCGTCGCCCGGCGATCGTCTAGCATCGCGCGGTGACGTCCTACTGGTTGTCGGAGCCGTGCCCGCCGTTGCTCGCACATGCGCTCGACGGGCCGGCGGATGTCGCGATCGTCGGCGGTGGCGTCACCGGTTGCTCGGCGGCTCTTACGTTGGCGCGCGCGGGGAAGCGCGTGTGCCTGCACGACGCGCGCGAGATCTCGGGCGGCGCGAGTGGCAGGAACGGTGGTTTCGCGCTGCGAGGCGGTGCGGCGCCCTACGACGTGATCGCCGAGTCGATCGGCCGCGAGCCCGCGGCGGACTACTGGCGGCACACCGAGCGCGCGCTCGATGAACTCTGTGGCCTTGCTGGCGATGCTGCCCGGCGCGTCGGCAGCCTGCGGTTGGCGGTCGACGAGGAGGAGCGCGACGAGCTGCGGGCCGAGTATGAAGCACTGGACGAGGATGGCTTCGCGGTGGAGTGGCACGACGCTGCGGCTCTCAACGGCGCGCTCGCAGGGCGGTTTCCGGGCGGGATGTTCCATCCTTCGGACGCGGCGTTGCAGCCGGCGCGCTGGGTGCGTCGCCTTGGGGCGCTAGCCGCGCGGGCCGGTGTCGAGATCCGCGAGTACAGCCGCGTGGCGTCGCTCGACGAGCTCGACGCGCCGGTTGTTCTGATCGCGACGGACGGCTACCCAAGCGGGCTGCTCGGTGAGATCGAGGGCCTGATCGTGCCGACGCGCGGCCAGATGATCGCGACCGAGCCGATCGAAGAGCGCTGGTTCGAGGTGCCGCACTACGGCCGCCACGGCTTCGACTACTGGCACCAGACGCCGGACGGGCGGATCCTCGCCGGCGGCTTCCGCGACACGTCGATGGACTCCGAGTTCACGGCCAACGAGCAGACGACGCCGACAGTGCAGGGTGCGCTCGAGTCGTTCGTCGAGGAGTTGGCGGGGCGACCGCTGCGCGTTGACTACCGGTGGGCGGGGATCTTCGGCCTCGTGCTCGATTTCATGCCGGTCGTCGGGCCGGTTCCTGGCGACGAGCGGCTGTGGGTGTCGGGCGGCTACTCAGGTCACGGCAACGTGCTCGGCTTCATGTGCGGCCAGCTCGCGGCGCGAGCAATTCTCGGCGATCGCGATCCGCTGCTCGATCTGTTCGAGCCGGGCCGTCTGCTCGGCGTCTAGTCGCCCTCGTGGTGAGACCGTGCGGAGCCTCGGCCCCCGGTTCACTCCTCGGGGGCTACGACCCGCGGCGTCCGGCCTCGTTGGGACCAGACCACGGAGCCGATCACGGCTACCGCGGCGAGTATCGTCGGCAAGGTCACTCGCTCGCCGAGCAGCAGTGCCGACCAGACCAACGTGAGGAGTGCCTGCAGTTGCTGCACC
>JANYJX010000084.1 GCA_025358355.1 Actinomycetes bacterium
GCCCGGCTGGCTCGCCGGCCTGATCGTACTGAGACTCGCGGCGCCCTGGCTCGTCGTCACGGTGGCGACGTTCGCCCGTGCTCGGACTCCCGACCCGCGGCGGCTGGTCTCGGGGCGCATTCCGGGCCTCGTATTGCTCGCTGGCCTCGTCCTTGTCGAGTTCGATTCGACGATCGGGATCGTTCTCGCCGCAGCCGGAGCGCTTGGCGGGCTCGGCACGTTCGCAGCGACCGTGGTTCGGCGCACTGCGGCCGTCGTGCCGCTGGCTCTCGTCGGCGCCCTGGTGTTCGGCGCCGTCGCTGCGGCCGGGGCGCCGTCGATCTTCGACGGCTGGAAGACTGACACGAGCCACCATGTCGTGCCGCTTCGCGAGTTCCGGTTTGGCGGGCCGGGCAAGGACGGGATCCCGGCGATCGATCACCCCCGTTTCCTGACCGCGAACCGCGTGACGTTCATCAACCCGCGCGAACCGGTGATCGAGCTGTCACTCGGGCAGACCGTCCGGGCGTACCCGATCCAGATCCTGATCTGGCACGAGATCGTCAACGACCGGGTCGCCGGCGTCCCGGTCGCCGTCACGTTCTGCCCGCTCTGCAATACCGCGATCGTCTTCGATCGCCGGCTCGGAGGCAGGACGCTGGACTTCGGCACGACGGGAAACCTGCGCGACTCGGACCTCGTGATGTACGACCGCCAGACCGAGACTTGGTGGCAGCAATTCGGGGGGCAGGGGCTCGTCGGGCGATACGCCGGCGCGCGCCTGCGGCAGTACGCGGCACGGATTGTCTCGTGGAGCGAGTTCCGCCAGCGACACGCCACTTCGCTCGTGCTCAGTCGCAAGACCGGCTTCTCACGGGACTACGGCTTCAACCCGTACGCCGGCTACGACGACGCCGCGTCGCCACCGTTCCTCCCCACGCGCAACGGCAACGATCACCGCCTGCCGCCCAAGGAGCGCGTGGTCTTCGTCGAGCGAGGGAGCGCCAGCGTCGCGGTCCCGTTCTCGACGCTCGCGCGACGACACGTCGTTCGCGTCACCATCGGCGCTCATCGCCTCGTCATCCGCGCGACCGGGAAGGCCGGCTCGCCGCTCGACTCCGCCTACGTCGGTAACGGCCGCGCCGTCGTCACCGTCACCGTGACCGAGAACGGCCGGCTAGTCCCGCACGACGAGCCGTTCTGGTTCGCGGTCGCGGCCTTCAGACCACACGTTCGCATCGTCCGCTAGCTGGCCGGGTCGGGTCTCACCTCGAGCTCGACGAGAGTCGCTCGCACCGCCATGCGCGCCCGGTGGATGCGGCTCTTGGCGGCAGCGACCGTGATCTCGAGGGCTACGGCAACCTCCTCGTTGGAGAGGCCTTCGAGGTCGCGCAGAATCAGCGCGGCCCGGTGCTCGAATGGCAAGGCCCGGATTGCGGAAACGAGGGACGCTCGATCATCGTGCGCAGGACCGGCCGTCCCGGTTCCGGTGTGCTCCTCTTCTAGCTCGACGAGCGGCGGATGCTTCCTGCGCCGCCGCTGGAGCGCTTCGTTGACTGCGATCCGGTACAGCCAAGTGAACGGGGCCGCGTCGCCACGAAAGCGGTCGAGGTTCCGCCAGGCCTGGATGAACGTGTCTTGGGTCGTCTCCTCGATGTCGCGCTCGTCGTCGAGCAGCCGGTAGAGCACGGTCTTCACGCGGCGCTCGAAATGCCGCACGAAGCGCTCGAACGCTTCGACGTCGCCGGTGCGGGCCTCTTCCAACAGCCTTCTCTCGTCGCCCGACACACAGACGATCGTATCCGCCTGAATCGCTGCCGTTCGGACACGCATCTCACTCAACGTGAAGGCAATGGGACACGTGATGGATCTCGTGGTTGGCTCGTGCGAGGAAACCGGCGAGCGGCTCTCCGATCGGCTCGAAGGGACGCTGCGTGGCGTGCGGCGCTTTCGCGTGTCGGCACACCTTGCCGACTGCGACCGCTGCCGCGCCGTCCTCAACTCGCTCAGCCGGGCGGTGGAGCTACTCCGCGAGCTCGGTGAGACGAGCTTCGTCCCGCCGAAGTCCGCGTCCGTTGCGGGCATCGTCGTCGAGCGCATACGGCGCGAGTCGGGCTGAAAGCAGGACGCGGATGTCGCAACGGAAGGCACGCATGGAACGCAAGGCGCTCCAGGCCGACAAGCCGGCTGCTCACGTTCGCGGCCGGCTGATCGGCCTTGCGATCGTTGTGGCTCTCGCGATCACTGCGCTGATCGGCGGGGTCGTGATCGCCCACGGCCGGAAGGCTCCAGCGCAGGCGACTCCGGCACTCCAGCGCGGGCCTGATGGTCTTTCGATCACCGGTTCCGACCCGGTCACGGGTCGGCGCGTATCCCTCGCCTCGTACGCCGGCAAGCCGATCGTGCTCAACGTCTGGGGGTCGTGGTGCCCGGGGTGCAACCAGGAAGCAGCCGATCTCGCCCGCTTCGCCGCCGGGCACCCCGAGGCGCAAGTGATCGGGATCGACCTCAACGACTCGAAATCCGGCGCCCGCTCCTTCTACCAACGCTGGGGCTGGCATCACCCGAGCATCTACGACCCGAACGGCGACATCTCCTCGCGACTCGGGCTGCAGGGCACGCCGACGACCTTCTTCCTCGACCGGCGGCACAGGATCGTCTCACAGGTCGTCGGTGCCACGAACCTCGCCGGCTTCGAGCAGGGTCTGAAGACAGCCGTCGCCAAGGCCTGATGATCCATTTCGGGCCGGCAGCGTTCCTCGTTGCCTTCGCCGCCGGGTTCGTGTCGTTCCTCTCCCCGTGCGTGCTGCCACTCATCCCCGGCTACCTCTCGTTCGTCTCCGGCGTCAGCTTCGACGAGCTCGGCGCACGGCCACGGCGCGTCGTCACGACGACCGGCGCGTTCGTGCTCGGCTTCGGCTCGATGTTCGTGGCGCTCGGTGCGGGCGCCGCCTGGTTCGGCGGCGCGCTGCTCCAGAACCGCCGCACGCTCGAGATCATCGCAGGCATCTTCATCGTTGCTGCCGGAGTCTTGGTTGCCGGGCTGCCGCTACCACGCGCGCTGCTGGTCGAGAAGCGAGTCGAGCTGAGACGCGCCCGCGGTGGCGGCGTGCTGATGCCGGTCCTGGCAGGAGTCGCATTCGCTATTGGCTGGACGCCCTGCATCGGGCCGACGCTGGCGGGCATCCTCGCGCTTGCCGCTGGTGGCGGCCATCCCGCCCAGGGAGCGGCGCTCCTCGGCGTCTACTCGCTCGGCCTTGGCATCCCGTTCCTGCTGTTCGGTCTTGCATTCACGCGCTCGCTCGGACTCGTGCGCGCGCTGCGCAGCCGGTGGCGCCTGATCAGCGCGGTCTCGGGCGCGTTACTCGTCGTCTTCGGTGTGCTGCTTGCGACCGGGGAGCTGATCAGGCTGACGACCCAGCTTTCCCGGTTCACCGGCATCTCACTGTGACTCAACGGCCGAACGCTTCGACGATCCATTCGCGTCGCGGCAGGCCGCGCGGCCCCTCATCGGAGCTGTTGAGGCGGCAGGAAAGGACGTAGTCGGTGCGCGAGTCGGCCGCCGGGCTCGATGTCGCGACCTCCGATGCGCACCGTCGGCGAGCCGAGAAAGCGAAGTCGCACAGCCTGCTCGTTGTCAGGCACATCGAGTAGCTCGATCTCAGGATCGAGTTCCAGCTCGGCGGCGACGCTTGCCGCGAGCTCGCGAGCCGCGCGGGCGCTCGGACAGCCGTCGAACGAGAGGATCTCCACATAGGGGCGACTCAAGCGGCCTCGCTCTGCTTGTCGCTGACATAGCGATTGTCCGGGTAGCACCAGACGAACCCTTTGCCGATCAATGTCTTCGCGCGCATCACCGGATGCCCGGTCTCCCGGTAGTGCGCGCGGGCGTGGCGGGCCTGGGAGTCGCAGCAGCCGACGTGCCCGCAGGTCGAGCAGATGCGCAGGTTGAAGCGTGAGCCGCACTCTTCGCATTTCTCCGCCCGCTCGTTGGCGTGGGTGGTGGGCACATGCTCGCATGTCGGGGTCGAGAGAAACGTGCGGATCTTCTGCAGCACGAGGTCGTCCTTTCGGTGGGCGGTTGTCAGGTCGTGGCGAGGACGAGTGACGGGTGGGACGGAGGCGTAACCCAGAATCGTGTCCACTGCGACCGGGACGGCAGCGTGAAGTGCGCCTTGCAAGAGCCGCTGGCGTCAACCATGAAGCGACCGACCGGAACGGGACGTGGCGATGCGGTCGATCGTGTCCAGAGCACGTACACGTCGCCGCTTGTCATCTTCACGCCGTGCAGCTCGAGTGAGACTGCGAGGTTCTGCGCGTCCGTCTTGCTCAGTGTCGCCTGCCCCATTGTCGCGCCTGTCGCACTGCGCAAGATTTGGCCCCGGGGTTGATGTCCTCGGCCGGGAACGACGAGGATGAACGCAGCCGCCACTGCGGTGACCGCGACTCCGTACCACCGGCGTGAGAGGCGTCGCCTCGTTGTTTGCATCGCGTTCGCACGGAGGATCCGGTCGACGCGGTTGAGTCTGAAAAGCTGCTGCTGGCAGGCGTGGCACGTGTTCACGTGCGCGAGCAGCAGCCGGTCGTCCCGGTCATCGAGGAGATCGGGCAGCCGGTCGCGTGCTTCGTCGTGCGTCACCTGTCGGTCTCCGCGAGCAGCTCTGCGAGGTGGTTCAGGCCGCGCCGGTTCCAGCTCTTGACGGTGCCGAGAGGTACGTTCAACTCGCGGGCTATCTGGCTCTGCGAGCGATCCGCGAAGTACGCCAGCTCGATCACGGTCCGCTCGGCTGCCGGAATCCGGGTGAGCGCGGACTGGAGCCAGATCCGGGCGACCTCGTCTCTTGCAGGCGAAGGCGCCTCGAGGTCGAGTTCTGTCGGCGTCGGGCGGGGCGTCGCGTGAAGGTTCCGCGACACGTTGCGCGCGAGGGTGAGCAGCCAGGCAGGAGCGGAGCCGCGCGTCGTGTCGAACAGGCCGGCCTTGCGCCACACGCGGAGGAAGACCTCCTGGACGCAATCCTCGACTTCTCCGGGGAGCGATCGGCAGACGCGCTCGACCGCGCGCCAGTATCGGTGCCGGATTCGGTCGAAGGCTTCTTCGTCGCCGACCGCGACCGCGGCGAGCAGACGGGCGTCGAGGATGTCGTCTCGTTGTGAGTCGGCGTAGCTGGTCGCGGCGGGGCTGGTCGTTCCGGTCACAGCAAGAGATACAGGCCTCATGCTCGGGTTGGATGCACCGAACGTCGCGAACGGCTCATGGCCGACTCCGGGGTGAGCCGGAGCCGGCCGGTGAGTGCTGCGATTCGCTACTTGACGTTCACACTGACCGACGCCTGGGCGCCGATCGTCGGTGCGTGCGTGTTGTCTTCGAGGATGGCGAAGAACTTGTGTGTTCCGGCGCCCTTGATCCCGGCGAGTGAGACGTGGAACGAGCGCTGGCAGCTCATCCCCATCATCGTCCCCATTCCCATCATCCCCTTAGAGGTGGTGTCCAGGTTGATGTGCCAGTGCCCGTACCCTGCGACATTCGCCTTGCCGTAGAGGTCGCAGGACAGCCGGAAGTTCTTCACGTCGATGACCAGGTCGAAGCTCCTGTGAACGGTTACTCCCGGCTTCGGTGAGACGATGCTGATCGACGGCTTCCCGGCAAACTGCAACGGCTTCGCAGCCGGCAGCGGCTTGCTCGGCTTGTAGAGGAACGAGACGGTCTTGGCGGCGTGCATGTCCTCGGCGTGGTCGTCCGCCGCGGGGATGAAGGCGAGCGTGTGCTTGCCGGCTGCGACGTCGAGCATGCTGATCGTCGCCTTCGGCCCGCAGAACATGTTGATCAGCGAATGGTCGAGCTCGACGTGGTAGTGGCCGACATGAGCCTTCGGCGCGGTGCCTGCTAGCGCACAGTTGAGCCCGAAGCTCTTGATCGCGACATTCGTCGCGACCCTATTCGCAGTGACGGTCGTGCCGGCGACCGGCCCGAGAACGGTCAGCTTCGCACCGGTGTGGGCCATCATCATCGGCGGTGCGTTGTCGGCGAAAGCGATCGCCGAGATGGCGAGCGCGGCGGCGACCGCCGAACCTACGAGCGTGAGACGAGCGAGCTTCGAACGCATCTGACCTCCTGAAGTCCACGATTGACACGGCACGCGAGGGGTGGGATGTCACCTCACGGCTTGGAGGTACAGCCGCCACGGCCCGACCGGATGCAGCGATCGCCAAGGAGACGACGAATCGGCCGTGCATGAGCGTGCGATGGGGATCGCAAACGAAGCGATATGTGCCGGGCTGTAGCGTGATCGTGAAGGATTTCTTGCCCACGAAGTCGACGGCGGTCGAGACGTTGACGCCGGGGCCGACCAGGTGGAAGTTGTGGATGTTGGCTTGGTCGTCGACGCGCAACGTGTACGTCCTGGCGGCCAGGGTTGTGACCGGCGACCGCTCCTTCCCAGCGCGATCGTGAACCCCGGGCCAACCGTTCCCTCGAGCCTCGCAGCAGCCGCCGGCGAAGCGGGTGTCACAGACGCCTGGCCCTGACCGTTGCCGGGTGCGGCGGAGGCGTGCGAACGAAACTCAGCGCCCCCTCGACCCACGCCGCAAGCGCCTGATCCGACTGGAGCCCCGCCGGTTCGACAAAGACCATCGTGCGGAGCGGCTTGCCCGTGAAGTCCATCGGCCGGACATTCGGCTCGTCGAGCGCCGCGTCGGCGCCTTCAGCGCCGAGTCGCAGCATCAACTCGTCTCCCACGATCCCGCAGGCCATGTGACCGCTGACGAGGAACGCCAGCCCGCCGAACATCTTTCGCTCCTGGAGATCGGTCACGTCGGTCAGCGCCGCCCGCGCGCGCTCCGTCAGCTGCTCGTCGAACGCCATCAACAGCCGCCTGTCGTGGGCATCGTCCCAAGCCTAGTCGCGCACCGTTCGTTACGGGCTGACGCTGCTAGCCTCGCCGTTCTTGGGTAAAGCCGACCGTACGAACCAGACAGGGACAGTGCGTCGGCGCCACGCAATCGCCACCGCTGCGCTCGTCGCATTCGTCAGTCTCTTCAGTGTCGCCGCAGCGGCCGATCGCGGAACGGCCAAGAGTGATGTGACGGTTCTGCGCGGCCTCGTCTATCGCGTCGTAGGCGATCAGACGCTCAGGCTCGACGCGTATCTACCTCACTCGAACGGGTCACCGCGTCCTGCGATCGTCATCGTGCACGGCGGCGGCTGGCGCTCAGGGACGCGCACGACGTTCGCGCCGGGCGAGTCGAACGTCGAGTCGACCGCGCGCCTGTTCGCAGCTCGTGGCTGGGCGACGTTCTCGATCGATTACCGGCTCGCGCCCGCATCGCGGTTTCCCGCTCAGGTTTCCGACGTTCAGGGCGCCCTCGCGTGGGTGCGGCGAAACGGTGTCCGCTACCAGATCGATCCGGCTCGAGTTGCCCTGCTCGGCGCCTCCGCCGGCGGCAATCTCGCCGTCCTCGCAGCCCTCACGAGCACTTCCGACTCCGCGCCAGCCGCCGCCGTCTCCTGGTCGGGACCGATGGACTTGACGAGCTTCTACCGCGCTCTCGCAACTCGCGGGTCGCGACCGTTCGTTGTGGACTATCTCGGCTGCGTGCCCGCCGCCTGCCCAGCTCGCTACCGAGACGCTTCGCCGGCCGACCAGGTCACAGCAACAAGCCCGCCCACGCTACTCGCAAACGGTACAAACGAGATCGTTCCGCTCCAGCAAGCAATCAAGATGGCCGCTGTGCTCGCGGCGAAGCACGTGCCACATGCCGTCGTGATCGTTCAGGGCAGCCGGCATGCAGCCGACTACAAACCGGCGGTGATCGGCCGCACCATCAGCTTCCTCGTCGCCAGATTCACGACCCGGTAACAAGCCGCCACCGTCGCCTGCGGCCGCCCTCGGGCATCCGCTGTCTCCGTAGCGACTGAGGCGGTCGGTCAGGTGTGAACCGTGATCCCGTCTCGCGCGATTCCCGGCCGTAGAGGTGTCTACTTGACGGGTGCTGGTTGGAGGTGGACGCCGACGGTGCGGGCTCGGTCGCGTGGTTGCTGGCGTCGGAGACGGCTTGGATTGGGTCGGGTAGACCATCGTTGTGCCGACGCCGAGCAGTGCAGCAGCTGCTAACGATGGGGGAACTCCAAAGAGCCGTTGCCGGCGACGAGGATACCGATCGCGGCGGCCTGGACGAGGATGCCTGCGCTGATGAGCGGTTTGATGTGGTCGGAGAGCCAGCCGGTGGCACGTTGG
Organism: Actinomycetes bacterium; assembly: GCA_025358355.1. Classification (GTDB taxonomy): domain Bacteria; phylum Actinomycetota; class Thermoleophilia; order Gaiellales; family Gaiellaceae; genus Gaiella. Next base: position 8,214 of record JANYJX010000084.1, read on the forward strand.
CCGGCGCCACTTCCCTCTGGGAATGGCTCGCGAGGGCTCGCTGACTGTCTTCAGCTACTCGCCAAATGGCAGCGGCCCTCGCGTCGTTGGAGAAGATCGCTGAAGGGCGGGAGGCCGACGTCTTCGCATGGGAGCCCGGAGTGATCTTCAAGCTCTATCGCGACGAGTCCAGCGCACGGCAGCGGGAGACCGAGCTGCTGGCGCTGACCGCCGTGCACGAGGCAGGAGGCCGAGCGCCTCGAGTCCTCGGCCCGGTAGACGTCCAGGGCCGCCCGAGCTTGCTCATGGAGCGCCTCGATCGGGACGATCTCCTGACGGAGATCGGTAAAGCACCGTGGAAGGTGGTCTCTACAGGCGGCTTGATGGGACAGGCCCACGCGCTCCTCAACCAGCCGAAGGCCCCGCGGCACCTGCGACGTCTGAATGACCGCTTGCGCGAGCGATTCGAATCGCCGCTGGTGCCACCCGAGCTACGCCAGGTCGGAATCGATGCTCTCGCCGATCTTTCGGACGGCGACCGGCTCTGCCACGGAGACTTCCATCCGGCCAACGTCATCCGAGGCCCACGAGGCGGCACAGTCATCGACTGGTCGAACGCCACGGCGGGCGATGCAGCCGCCGATGTCGCCCAAACACTCCTCATCCTGAATATTGGCGAACCGCCTCCCGGGAGCGCGCTCGTGATCCGACGGCTCGACACTCTCGGACGGAGAATCATCCGATCGCGCTACCTCGCCGCCTACAGCAAACGGCACAACATCGACAGCGACCTCACCGCGCAGTGGGCACTCCCGCTTCGTAGCGCTCGGCTGAGCCACGGAATCGAACAGGAACGCGACAAGCTCCTAGCGCTCATCGGCAGGAGCCAGACGGGTCCCGTCGCGGCCCCGGCCTCGTACAGCCCGTGTCTCACGCGCCTGAACTCTGAGCCAACTCCCCGAGGGTGCGGTGCACGCAGTCCTTGGCCGTCGTGTAAGGCACCCTTCTGCCGCGCAGTTCTTCGCAGGCCGGATGGACGTCTCTCATGCTCATCGGTACTGCCGCTAGCTCCAGAAACGTGCACAACTGCTGCCTTGACGTCTCCTGCTCGAGGCGGCAGAACTGGCTTGGAAATCCGTCTTCCCTCTCTGCCAATGTCGTGTGAGACGCTGATGACGAAGGAATTACTGAGTCCTGAGGGCGAGAACGGAGCACACGATGTTGGGTTTGGAGCAGAACGATGCCGTCGGCCACGGA
>JANYJX010000094.1 GCA_025358355.1 Actinomycetes bacterium
GTGCACGCTCTCGAAGCCAGGCCGCGCGAAGTTGAAAGCGCCGTACTCGCGGTAGCCGCCCGCAGTGAGTACCGAGGTGACGAGATCGTCCATCTCGTTCCGCAGCTCGACAGACAGCCGCTCGGGCAGGAGCCCCGCGCCCTCCCGCAGCTTGAGCGCGGTGAACGGGATGATCTCGAGCCGGAAGCACGAGACATGCGCGGCCCCGGTCTCGACGGTCTTCTCCAGGTCGGCGCGCAGATCGTCGAGCGACTGGCCGGGGACGCCGTACATGAGGTCGAGGGAGAAGTTCTCGAACTCGAGCTCGCGCAACACCTCGAGCGTCTTCACGACGTCGGACGCCCGATGCGGCCGCCCGATCGTCTGCAGCGTGGCGTCGTCGAAGGACTGCAGCCCGAAGCTGATCCGGTTCACGCCGCCCTCGGCGTAGGCAGCGCCTTTCTCGTGGGTGAAGCTGATCGGGTTCACCTCGACCGTGACTTCGCCGCCGGGCGGCACGTCGAACGTCGAGTCGATCCGCCGCTTGATGGCGACGAGATCCTCGCCCGCGATCGCTGACGGCGTCCCGCCGCCGAAATGCCCGCAGATGAACCGGTGGCCGCTCAGACGGCCGCTCTCGCCGTAGCGCTCGATCTCGCGGTGCAGCGCGTCGAGATAGCCGCGCACGTTGGCGCCCTTCGTCTTCTCGACCGCGAAGCCGCAGTAGTCGCAGATCGCGTCGCAGAACGGGATGTGCACGTAGTAGGCGGCCGGCTTCGACGCCCAGACGCCTGCGACCTCCTCTTCGTTCACGCACGCCGGGTACCAGGCGACGAACTCGTTGTCCTTGGTGGAGAAGAGGTCAGACATTGCGGCCTCCGAGGATGACGGTGTGGACGACCGCCTCGTCAACCCCGTCGAGACCGACATCCGCAGCGAGGGAGTCGTCGCAGAAGCCGCCCACCGCCACCGCGGGCAGCCCGAGCCGCTCGGCGTCGAGCAGCACGTTCTGCGCTGCGTGGCCCGCGTCGAGGAGCACGAGCCGGTAGCCGCGCTCGCCGTACTTCGTGATCGTGCGGTCGAAGACCGCGGTGAGCAGCAGCACGGCGCCGCTCTCAACGATGAAGTCCTGGTAGAAGAAGCCGTCGGCGAGGATCTCCTGCGGCGGCCTCGCGGCGAGCTGCTCGAGCTCGCTCGTGAGCACGTTGTGGTGGTAGAGGCCGGGCTCGAGCCCGTCGACGTTCACAGCGACGACGTACACGTCGAGCGGATAGAGACCGCCTGCCGACGGCCACGGGCGGAGCGGCTGGTCCACCCCGTACTCCTCGCTGCTCATGATCGAGGTCGGTTCGAAGCACTCGACGAGAAGCGTCGACAGATCCTCGAGGCTGAGCGGCGAGGCGAGCTCCCGGGCCGAGCGCCGCTCACGCAGGGCGAGGCTGAGCACGTTGTCGCCGGGGGCCTCGGGCTGCAGGGCGACCCGCGGCGCCGTCCGGTACTGCTTGAAGGCGCGGCTCACGAGATGCAGCTCGACCGGCGACACGGAGAACTCCGCCGCCATGTCGCGCGCGAGCTCGGGGAAGAGCTTCGAGTTCTCGTGGAACAGCTCGAACAGCCGCTCCCCGCGCGGCTCGGCGAACGCGCTGTCAAGCCGGATCGACCAATGTGACTGCATCGACCCCCGCATTGCCGCGCCCCCTAGCTAGAAAATTTCCCTGAAAACACGACGGCCGCGCCCAAGGCGCGACCGTCGCAACGTAATCGACTCACACGGCACCGCTCAGCGAGTGAGCACTGCCGTCTCGCCGCAACAGCAGCAGCAGCACGAGCAGCAGCTGACGGACCAGCCGATCGATCCGGTGATGCCCCCGATGGTGATCGTGAGCCTGCCCGGGTCGCCACCAGCCGAGCCGGTAATCACAGCGGCGCGCGCGCTGTTGATGGCATGGATGTCGGCGCCCGAGAGGATCGCGCAGTCCCGCAGAGCGTGGAGCTCGAACAGGGTGATCGACGGGTTGTCCTGCGTGATCAGGTTCGGGTTCTGGATCGCCTGCGAGCGGAGATCGG
>JANYJX010000110.1 GCA_025358355.1 Actinomycetes bacterium
GCCCGGCCGGCGTCGGCAAGTCGACATTGACCGCGGAGTTCACACGCGGCTTTGCCACGTCAGAAGCGCGCGTCGTGCGCGGCCGGTCGCTTCCCTATCGGGAGGGGAGTGCCTACGGCGCGTTTGCCTCCCAAGTGATGAGCCTCTGCGAGATCTTCGAGAGCGATGCGGCAGACGTCGTCCTGCACAAGGTCCGCGAGCGAGCGGCGACACTTCTCACTGACGTCGATGCGTCGGCCGTCGCCGCGCACCTCGCGGTACTCCTCGGTGTCGAAGGTGGCAGCGATCCGGCCGATCGCGCGACGCTGTTCTTCTCGTGCCGGTGCTTTGTCGAGGCTGTCGCGGTCGAGCAGCCGACGATCCTGATCTTCGAAGACGTTCACTGGGCCGACGGGAACTTGCTCGACCTCGTGGAGGAGTTCGCCGCGGGTCTCCGCGGTTTGCCGGTTCTCCTGGTTGCAGTCGCACGACCCGAGCTGCTCGACATTCGGCCCGACTGGGGCGCAGGCCTACCTGCCTACCTATCCGTCACGCTCGGGCCGCTCAAGGCCGACGACGCACTCAAGCTTGCGCTTAGGCGGCTCGACGACCCGGGGAGGGCAGCCGAGGTGGTTCGCGTCGCGGAGGGCAATCCTCTGTTCATCGAGCAGCTGGCGGCGGTGATCGACTCGACGTCTGGAGCGTTGCCGACGACGGTGCGCGAGATCGTTGCTGCGCGCCTGGATTCGCTGCCCAGGGAGGAGCGGTCGTTGCTCGTCGATGCGGCTGTCGTCGGGAAGGTGTTCTGGCGTGGTGCAGTCGAGGCGATGGCAACCAGAGATGAGCTCAGCGCGATTCTCGCGATGCTCGAGCGTCGTGATCTGATTCGCCGGGACACGACGTCGATGATCGAGGGGCAGCCCCAGTTCGCTTTCACTCACGTGCTAATTCGAGATGTCGCGTACGGGTTGCTGTCGCGCTCTGATCGAGCGTCGCGCCACGCGAAGGTGGCGGAATTCTTCGAGCGTTCGACCGGCGTCTCCGGCGAGGCGATCGGCGCGATCGCGCACCATTGGCGCGACGCGGGCGAGCACGTGCGCGCAGTCGAGCAGCTCGTGCGAGCGGCCGAACACGCCGAGCGAGGCTGGGCGAAGGATCGCGCGGTCGTCCTCTACCGCGAAGCGCTCGAGCTCGTTCCTGCTGACGATGCCGACCAGCGAAGCGTGCTACGCCGGCGTCTTGCGCTCGCGAGCCAGGCGGCGTTTCACCTGCCGGACGTCAGGCGGGCGGGAAGTCGGCCGGCGTGACGTCGCCGGCGATCTCGCCAAGCGACTCGATCTCGTGTCGCCCGAGCCGATCCGCGTGCTGGCGCACCGTCGCCTCGTCCGGCGCCCCGTACACGCAGTACGTCCGCACCGTGCCGCTGTCGTCGACGACGACATGGCTGTGTTCCCATTCGATTTCAGGGAACTCGGCCTCGGCGACCTCCCTCGAGCGGCGACCTACAGCGGGCATCTCGGCCGCTGTGACGTCGAATCTCCGCACGATGATGTACCTCGGCATTGGGCTGAGTGTAGCGGCCTGAAGGATCGCGCTTCAAGAGTCCCGTCCAGCAGCGACGAGGCGACCTCGCGAGAACGTACGATCGGCAGAAGTGATTGACCGCGAGCAGCTGCAAGCCGTGCAAGAGCCGCTGAAGGAGCGCTACCGCGAGGATCCGGGAGCAGCGCTTGTCACGTTGCGTGCGAGAGGCACCCTCGGCGAGGGGATCACGTGCTCGGTCGCGACGGGCCGAGGGCTGGCGGAGGCCGGGCTGCACCCGGCAACGGGTGGTGACGGCGTAAGCCTCTGCTCGGGCGACATGCTTCTCGAGGCTCTAGCGGCCTGCGCCGGCGTCACCATGCGCGCCGTTGCGACGTCCCTTGGTCTCGCCGTTGACGCGGGGGTCGTGTGCGCGGAAGGCGAGCTCGACTTCCGCGGCACGCTGGCAGTCGGCAAGGAGGCGCCGGTTGGCTTCCGATCGATCAGGCTGAGCTTCGAGCTCGAGACGACCGCCAGCGACGACGACCTCGACACGTTGCTCCGGCTGACCGAGCGCTACTGCGTCGTCTACCAGACGATCGCCGACCCCCGATCAGCCGCGTTCACAACGTCTGTGGGTAGGACACCTAGAAGCACGATCGGTCGGTTCTAGCTGACGACGGTGCAGCCGAGGTATTGCAGCGCGTCGAGCGCTCCCTCGACGAAGCGGTTCGCTTGCTCGCGCGACGTGAACGGGAACGGCTGGCGCTGCGGCTCCGAGGGAGTGTTCATCGTCACCGGGTGCACCTCCGCCTCGACCGTTATCGCCCCATTCTCACCGGGGATGCCGCGGAGCAGTGCAACGATCTTCCCGTCGCGACGAACCTCGTGCTGGAAGAGCTCGCCGGCTGTGGCTGGCTTGGCCACGATCGGTCGATCAGCGTGAGCCGCGGGCGCCGGCGTTCTGGGCGGCCTGCGCGACGAGATCCTTGTCGGCATAGCCGGGGAACCGGTTCACGATGTTGCCGGGGCGACGCACGATGAGAACCGCCGGGGACGACACGGTGCCCGCGTACTTGTCGAGCGCCTTGGCGATGTGCTCGTCCAGGACGTTCACTGCCGCGAAGCCGGCGTGCGCCGATGCGGCACCGAGGCGAGCCTGCTGAAGCGCTGCGCTATCGCCCGCTGCGCCGGACGCGTACAGCGACACGACGATGACCTTCGAGTAGCGAAGGGCATGGGCAATCGGGATCGGCAGGCCGGGCAGGAGGATGAACTTGGGCTTCGCCGGCGTGGCGGGATGCAGGGCCGGGCGAACAACCGTGTGATGGACGGCAGGCGCGTTCGTCGACGAGTGCAGCGTGCCACCGATGACGGGGGCCGCGGAGCTCGTGTGCGACGAGCGGGAATGCATGAAGAGCAGCAAGCCGATAGCGGCGGCCGCGAGGATCCCGACGATGCCGAGGATCCGAATGGGGGGGCTCAGGGTCGTGGTCACGGCGCTTCTATCGGCAGGAGTTGGCGGAAGCTTTACCCGCGATAAAACGAGGGACTGAGCCAAACGTAGAGACGATCCGGCCATCCGTGGTCTGGAGCGGAACCTCGGCCTTCACGCTCAATGTCCAGCGCTGCCTGACGGCGACCGGCAGGGCGACAGCAACAGGCTTGCCGCCGCTGACGCGGACCGAGCGCCGCACGCCAGGCGCGGTGAGGTCGAGGGTCGCCGCGGCCGTGCCCGGTAGCGAGAGCACCATGCAGAGAGTTCCGATCCGTGGCCCTCCAGGACGCGGCCAAATGGTAACGGTCGCCGGCTGCCCGAACCAGCCGTCGAAGTAGCGGCCCGCGGTGAGGGAGACGAGGCGGGGCGTTTCGGTCGACTTCCACAACGAGGTGTTCGGCGTTCGGGTCACGAGCGTGGCGCCCGCGAGCTCGACCGAGTCGGCGTACTCCTCGACGAGCAACGAGCCGGTCACGATGTGGCCGTCGGCGATCAGCGTGCCGTCCTTTCCGACGACTGTCGCCGCCGCTCCGAACGCGTCGACCTGTTCGGCGCCGTTCATCTGGAGCAGCCGCGTGATTTTCTGGTTCCAGAACAGCTGCTCCGAAACGGCGGAGCGCAAGGAGTACGGCGTAACAAGCGCCGCGACGTCGCCGATTCCTGCTCGGTCGACCCAGCGCGCATCAACGGGCAGGAAGGTGTCGCGCGTCAGCCGCGTGTGCTCGACGTCGAACGAGACGGCAGCCGCCGCGGTGCCGGCTGCCGCGAGGGTCGCGACGGTCAGCCCTAGGAGGATTCCGTGCTTGGGTCGGATGACGGCCGCGATTGCGACGAGCGCGAGCAGCGCGGTCACGACGGCGATCAGCAACGACCCGTTGCCAACGCCCGCGCGCTCCTCGATCTGGAACACGGCTTGGAGGAACGGCGAGTCCTGTCTCCCGTCCCCGGACGCGTAGCCCGACAGCGGCACCAAGAAGGAGAGAAGGATGAAGGCGAGCGAGAGGCCCGCGACGATTCGACGCTGAGCTCGTGTCTCGAGCTGTCGCATTCCGAGGCAGAACAGGATCGGCAGCAGCGGCAGCGCAGCCTCGAGGTAGCGCTCCTGGAAGCGCGCCGTCCCGCTCGCCGCGTAGATCCCCGCTTCGAGGAGAAGCAGGCCGATGAATCCGCCAGCTAGGGCACCGAAGGCGTGCTCGGCCGTGCTCCTCGGCCGCGACAGCGCGAACCAGAGCCCGATGAGAGCCGCCGGGACGATGACAACTCCGGCGGCGTACGCGATCATCATCGCGTCGGTCGCGATCCAGCGGCCGACCGTTCCGACCGAAACGTGGAGCGAGAGGACGTCGTGGTAGTAGCCGAGCGTACGGCCGGGACCCGCGGCGAGCAACGCCGCAACGCCGAGAGCGAACGCGCCGAAGACGACGGGATAGCGCCGGGACGCGGTGTGCGGCCGGCCGTGCGACAGGACGAGTGCCGCGATGGCGAAGGCGGCGGGGATCACGATGTACTGGACCCGCGTGAAGACGGCCGCACAGGCGGCCAGCAGGAACAGCGCCTGCGAGCGTTTCGTCGCTTCCTCGAGCGCGACGACGCCGGCGTGGATTGCAAGGAGCGCGAGCGAGAACCCGATCGCATCCGCGGTGATGTAGGAGGAGAAGACGAGCGCGGGCAGCGCCAAGGTCAGGGCCGCGCAGCCAAGTCGTTGCCACGGCGTGAGTCCGACGCGGCGCGCCAGCAAGTAGACGGGCACCGCCGCGAGCGACATCGCCACGGCATGGAGCCCCTGCGTCAGCCGGTACGCGGTCTCGACGTTGCCGAACAGCCAGAGAGGCGCGGCCGCGAGCGGTTCGAGCAGCGCGGGGAAGTGAGCCGAGGTGCCGCGGATGCCGAGCCGGCCGTGCGAGATCGAACGAGCGAGCCCCGAGTAGATGTACTCGTCCGGGAACAGCCGCGGCGTCGCGTGGGCGAATGCGGTGGCGATCCGGATCGTCGAGCTCACAACAACCAGCGCCGTGAGCACAACTCCTGCCGGGATCGCCTGGACGCGGGCGAGAAAGCGGGTCGACGAGAGAGGCGTACGCGCAGCTGCGACTTCGGCAGTCATGACTGTCTGTTTCGGTTCGGCGGCGCGTTTCCTTGACGGCGGCCAGCCTGTGCATCTACGTACAGGCGACGGTGGAGACGACGCCACCCGGGCCTTGGTAGCCGGCGCTCTTGTTCCCGACTGTCGACGTGAGGCAGTAGGAGCTGGCGGTGACGTTGCCGCCCGGAACGACGCTGGAGAGGCCCGCGTCGATCGCCTTCAGCGCGCCGACGGTCATGCCCGTGTAGTAGCCGTTATCGGAGTAGTACGACTCGGCGGCCGGAAGCGCTGCGCGGATGTCGGCCTGGGCGGCCTTCTGATTCGCCCGATCCTTGAATGCGAGATACGAGGGGATGGCGATCGCGATCAGGACACCAATGATCACAAGGACGACGAGCAGCTCGATCAGGGTGAAGCCACCCTCAGCGGCGGTGATGCGTCGCTGCAGTCTGACAATGCTGGCCATCGCGTCATCCTCCGAGGGCAATAGGGGACGCGTGCGATCCGCTGCCGTACCTCGTCGTCCAGATCCGGTTCACCCACAACCCCAAGATGGGGAATCGCGTAGGTGACTGGCTCCCGCACATTGGGTGAGTCGGTCTCTACAGGCCTCCGGTAATCGACCCTCAAGGTGCGCGAGGCAGCTGCCGATAGCTGGCCCCGTGGAGCTGTCTGAGCAATCCGATCTTGTCGCGCCCCTGTCGATTGACGTGCTTCTCGAGCGCGCCGTCGAGATGGGCGCATCCGACCTGCACGTGACGGCCGGGTCGCACCCGGCCGTCCGCGTCCACGGCCACATCGAGCTGCTCCAGGACTTCGCCGTGCTCGACCCTGATTCGGTACGTGAGCTGATCTACCGGGTCACGACGACGGAGCAGCAGAAGAAGCTGGAAATCGAGCGCCAGCTCGACTTCGCGTACGGCCTCCGCGGCCTCTCCCGCTTCCGTGTCAACACCTTCTACCAGCGAGAGAGCCTCGCGGCCGCCTTCCGCACGATCCCGACCGAGATCCGTTCGGTCGAGGATCTCGGCCTGCCCGGCTCGCTGCACGATCTCACTGCGAAGCCGCGCGGACTCGTCCTCGTCACCGGGCCGACCGGCTCGGGCAAGTCGACGACGCTCGCCGCGCTGATCGACGAGATCAACCGGTCGCGCACCGATCACATCATCACGATCGAGGACCCGATCGAGTTCCTGCACAGCCACAAGGGCTGCATCGTCAACCAGCGCGAAGTCGGATCCGACGCGGTGGGCTTCGCTGAAGGCTTGCGCGGTGCGCTCCGCCAGGACCCCGACGTGATCCTCCTGGGCGAGATGCGCGACCTCGAGACGATCGCTACCGCGCTAACCGCAGCTGAAACCGGCCACCTTGTCTTCGCGACGCTCCACACCCAGAGCGCGCCGAGCACGATCGACCGCATCATCGACGTCTTCCCGGCGGCACAGCAGGATCAAGTCCGCCAGCAGCTCGCGAACTCGCTCCAGGGCGTGGTGACGCAGACGCTGCTGCCGAAGCTGGATGGCAGCGGTCGCGTCGCCGGCCTCGAGATCCTCTTCCTCGATGACGCGATCCGAAACCTGATTCGTCAGGGAAAGATCGAACAGATCTACTCGTACATGCAGACCGGTACGCGTCGCGGGATGCAGACCATGGAGCAGTCACTGCTCGAGCTTGTCCAGAAGCGCCTTGTCAGCGTGAACGAAGCGATCAGCCGTTCGAGCCGGCCGGAGGCACTTGTCTCGGCACTCGAGCGCGCCGGAATTGCGATCCCCGCCATGTCCAACGACGGCACATCCGCCGCGCCGACCTCTGCGTCGACGCTTCGGGTGGCCGGGAGCTGAGAGCAGCCATGATGCCCTGGAACCCGATCCACCGTTATGCGGGCGTGCAGTCGTCGATCGCCCCGATCACGACCGAGCCGGCCGTCGACTCTGCCGCGCTCGGAGCGCTGCCCCGCGAGCTGTACGGCGAGCTGATGAACGGCGTCACCTCGAACCCGTTCGGCAACGGCATCGGCCGCGAAGTCGACGTGTCCTTCGGGCATACGACCAGCGTCGGCAGTGCTGCTGGAGCAGAGCCCTCGCGTCGGCCGCTTGGTTTCGTCAATGTCCGCAGCGATGCGGGTGACGACGCCAGCGACGCCGCCACGCCGGTGTTCGATCTGCCGGAGTCGGATGCGAGCCAGGACGTGCTGGGCGAGATTCAGTTGGACGACGTGTCCGATACGGACGCCGACGACTCTGACGAGAAGGTTCCGTTCTACAAGCGCGAGCTGAGCTTTGGTCGCAAGAAGGTGGCCAAGCAGGTGGTCGCCGAGACGTCCGAGCCCGAGGCTAACCCCGAGGCCGACGAAAGCGAGATCGAGGCTGCATCTGAGCCCGTCGAGTCGCCGGCTGAGCCAATCGTCGCTCTCGCTGATGAGGCGGAGGCCGAGCCCGAAGTTGCTGATGCCCAGGAGGCCGCTGGTAGCGACGCCGTGGAGAAGGTCTCCTTCCTCAAGCGCGAGCTGGGTTTCCGTAAGCGCCGCGACGATGGTGCCACCGACGAGGCTGTTGCCGACGAGGCCGAGGCCGAGCAGGTTGAGGAGCCGGTCGCAGCGGAGCACGCGCTCGAGGAGCCGGTGAGCGGGGCCGTCGAGGACACGGAGATTGCGGCGCCTGCGCACCACGACGTCGAAGCCGAGGCCGAGACGGACGTCAGCGACACCGAACCAGAGGTCGAGGCCGACGCTGCCAACGGGCTCGAGTGGCCCGAGCATGTCTCGCCGGCAGCAGAGCTCGCAGGTCCGGAGTTCGCCGCCCACACTGATTCCGAGGCCGATTCCGAGGCCGACTCCGACGTCGAGGCTGAGGCAACTGCCGAGCCCGAGCTGGCCGAGGCCGCGATCGCCGTGGCCGTCGCGAAAGCGCCGGCCCGCAAGCGTGAGCTCTCGTTCGGCAAGTCGCGCGCGGCGAAGTCCTCGCCGAGCAACCGTGGCAACCAGCGGCGCGGCGGCAGGATCGTCGGCCTGAAGATTGGCGCGTCGCAGCTCGCCGCGGCAGTCGTCGAGGATCAGAACGGGCGACCCGAGCTCGTCGAGCTGGCGCGCACGCCGCTCGAGGCCGGCATCGTCGTCGACGGTGAGATCCGCGACCCCGAGGCGCTGACCAACGCGCTCCGCACGTTCTTCGCCGACAACAAGCTGCCGACGAAGGATGTCCGCATCGGGATCGCGAGCAACCGGATCGGAGTCCGGACCTTCGAGATCGTCGGTGTCGAGGATGGCGCTCGTTTCGATAACGCCGTCCGGTTCAAGGCCCACGAAATCCTGCCGATCGCCGGCAGCGAGTCGGTGCTCGACTACCGCGTCCTCGACGAGCGGCAGACGCCGACCGGCGAGACGACGCGGCGGATCTTGCTCGTCGTCGCGCCGCGCGACCAGGTCGCCCCGTACGCCGAGGCGGCGCAGCGGGCCGGCCTGAAGATCACCGGAATCGATCTCGAGGCACTAGGCCTCCTCCGTGCCTTCGTCGAGCCGCAGGACGCGGCCGATCGCAAGGCGACCGACACGGCGACCGTTGTCGTGGCCGTCGGCCACGAGGCGTCGACGCTGATGGTCTCCGGAGGCGGCGTCTGTGAGTTCACCCGCGTGTTCGATTGGGGCGGCAGCACGCTCCAGGATGCGATCGCGCAGGAGCTCGATGTCCGGCCGGCCGAGGCGTCGACGATCCTTCGCCATCTCTCGCTCGCGGGTAATTCGAGCCGCATCGAGGGACTCGACGAAGACGCTCGCAATAAGGCGGTCGAGGCCGTGAGATTGCGCCTCACACCCTTCGCGCGGGAACTCGTCAGCTCGCTCCAGTTCTACCAGACCCAGCCCGATTCTCTGGGCATCGGCGAGATCGTGATCACGGGCGGCGCATCGCAGCTCGACGGCCTCTCCGACGCGCTCCATCAGATGATTGGTGTGGCAGTCCGCGTCGGCGATCCGCTCCAGAGAGTCTCGGCCCGCAAGGGTGTCGAGACAGGCTTCGAGAACGTGATCGGCTCGCTGTCCGTTGCGATTGGGCTCGGGATCGATGACGGCGCGATTCGCAGCGTCAACCTGATGCCCACCGACCTTGCCAAGGTCTCGACCCGCAAGCCGATTCGGTTGGTGCCGATTCTGATGCCGGTCGCCGCGATCGTTCCGCTTGCTGCGGTCGGCTTCCTGTTCGCTCAGGCGCACAGCAAGGTTGCCGACAAACAATCGAACCTCGCGTCGCTCAACACCGAGTTCTCTGCTCTGCCGGTTCCGAAGCTGCCACAGATCGACACGGCGCTCCGCGGCCTCCAGGCGCAGCGGGCTACTGCGGTAGCTCAGGTGCTCGGCTCCCGGACTGCCTGGGAGACGATGCTCACCGACTTCGCACGTGTCCTCCCGGCCAACGTGTGGCTGACGGCGCTCTCCGCGAAGACGGGCCATCCGCTCACGGTGCCGATCGCCGTCGCTGCAGTCCCGGGCGCTACGGGTGCCGCACCTATTGCCGCTCCAGCCACAACGACCGCGGTGAGCCCGACCGGCGTCACGATCAACGGCTACACGTACGCGCAGCCTGACGTCGCTGCGCTCCTCGCCCGCCTCTCCGCTCTGCCGTCGCTGCAGAACGTGCAGCTGCAAGGCAGCACGGTCATACAGCTCGGCAAGCGAGATGTCGTCCAGTTCACGATCCTCGCCGACCTGCGCGAGACCGGAGGTGCCTCATGAAAGCTCGGCTCCGCTCGCAGAACGGCATGATCGCGGTTGGCGGTGCGGCAGTCCTGCTCATCGTCGCAGCGGTGTGGTTCCTCGCTGTGAGCCCGCAGAACTCGAAGGCGACGAACCTCGATTCCGCAATTGCCGCCGAGCAGACGAAGATCGCTACTCGCAAGGCCGAGCTCGCCACCCCGAGCGCTCAGATCCGCGTCCGGGCCAGCGACCTCTACCGGCTGACGAAGGCGATGCCCGACCAGACAGACATGGCGGGAATCATCCTCGCGCTGAACCGTCTCGCCCAGTCGCACCACCTCAGCCTCGACGGGATCCAGCCGTCGGCACCGGTCGCGCAAACCGGCTACAACGTCCAGCCGGTCAGCGTTACGGTGCAAGGTCGGTTCTCGGCCGTGTCCAGCTTCCTCCGCGACCTCAGGCGCCTTGTGGATGTTCACAAGCGCTCGCTGCGGGCAACCGGACGGCTGTTCTCGGTCGATCAGTTCTCCCTCGGTCAGCCCGACAACAAGAGGTCGTTTCCGGACGTCAAGGCGACGTTCACGATCGACGCCTTCACGTTCGTCGGCGGGTTGCCCGCTGTCCCGTCCACCACCACGCCGGCCGCCCCAAGCGGCACGGTTGCCGCAGGAGCGACGAACTGATGGCATCCAAGCCTGATCTCAAAGCACAGAAGGCGCGCAAGCAGAAGATCATCCTTGCCGTAGGCGGTGTACTCCTCGTCGGAGTGCTCGCTATGCAGCTGCCGAAGATGCTCAAGCACGGGAGCAGCTCGAGCGCGCCCACGCCCGCGACCATCACGAACGCGGACGGGACCACGACCACCCTGCCGCCGGTCAGCACCCCAGTCACCCTGGGCGCCCCAGCAGCTCCGATCAACGTGTCGGCAGCGAAGAGCTCGGCCCTGGTCGCAGGCGTCGCGCTCTCCCAGGCGACAACGCCGGACGCCGTCCAAGGTCAGCTCTGGTCGTTCAGCCGCTTCAAGACGAAGGACCCGTTCGTGCCGCAGGTGAAAGAAGGCTCGTCGTCATCCGGCCCGACCACGTCCAGCCCGCCCGGCGCGCCTGGTACCGCTGGTGGCACAACCGGCTCGCCGGGTGGCACCGGCAACCCGCCGACCGTCGCTGCGCTGCCCACCTTCGCGACGCTGATCGTTAACGGCCACATCCAGAAGTTGACGCTGAAGGACGCGTTCCCGAAGGCCGACCCGATCTTCGTCCTGGTCAACCTCAAGGGTGACACCGCGCGGATCGGAGTTGCAGGCGGTGCGTTCACGGCCGGCAACACCATCCTGATCCAGATCGGCAAGAAGGTGACGCTAATGAACACGACCACCGGCCAGCGCTACGTCGTGAAGCTCGTCTACGTCGGCGGAACCCCCGAGACGATTGCGCCGTTCAGTGGCGGCAACGCCACTACGACGACGGCCCCGTCGTCAACGCCGGGATCGTCGGGCAAAGTCACCGCCGTTCCAGGCACCTATCCGTGAAGCCGGCCGTCGCGCCGATCGCAACTCAAGCCATTCCCGTCGAGCACCGATAGAGGTCACCAGAATGCCGTCTTTCGCATATAGCGCGATCAACTCGCAGGGCGTCGAGCACAACGGCGAGATCCAAGCTCCGGATCTTTCGTCAGCGCGCGACGCACTCCGCGGCAACGGGCTGCTCGCCCAGAAGCTCGACGAAGTCGCCGCGCCGGCGAGCAGCTCCGGCAAGACGTTCATGGGCATCGGCGACAAGGTCAAGCCGAAGTCACTGCAGATCTTCTCCCGCCAGTTCGCGACGATGATCGAAGCGGGATTGTCGGTCGTCACAGCGCTCGTGATCCTCGAGCAGCAGACGGACGACAAGGCGCTCGGGCCGATCATCGACAACGTCCGCGAGGATGTCGAAGGCGGGTCGCTTCTCTCCGAGGCGATGGGTCGCCATCCGCAGGCCTTCAACCGTCTCTATATCGCGATGGTCGAGGCCGGCGAGGCTGCCGGCGTGCTCGACATCGTGCTCGACCGCGTCGCGATCCAGATCGAGAAGGAAGAGAAGATCAAGCGACGCGTCAAGGGCGCGATGATCTACCCGTCCATCGTCTTGACCTTCGCGACCCTCGTGATGACCGGCCTCCTGATGTTCCTGGTGCCGATCTTCGTCAAGATCTTCGATCAGCTGCACGGCCAGTTGCCGATGTTGACGCAAGGCGTTCTTCACGTGTCGAACCTGCTTCGCGGCTACTGGTTCATCATCTTCCCCGTGATGGGCGGCTCGATCTTCGCCTTCTTCCGCTGGAAGAAGACGGAGCCAGGCCGGCAGGCGTGGGATCGCTTCAAGCTGAAGATCCCGATGCAGATTGGCTCGGTCGTGCTGAAGGTGTCGATGGCGCGGTTCTCGCGCACGCTCTCCACCCTGATCGCGTCCGGCGTCGACATCATGCGGGCCCTCGAGATCACCGCGCAGACGTCCGGCAACTGGGTTGTCGAGTCGGAGACGATGAAGATCCGCGAGCGTGTCCGCGACGGTGCGCCGATCGCGCAGCCGATGGTCGACAACGTCATCTTCCCGCCAATGGTCGGGCAGATGGTGAAGATCGGGGAAGAAACGGGCGAGCTCGAGAAGATGCTCAGCAAGGTCGCCGACTTCTATGAGGACGAGGTCGACGCGTCGATCCAGGCGCTGACCTCGATCATCGAGCCGTTGATGA
Organism: Actinomycetes bacterium; assembly: GCA_025358355.1. GTDB lineage: Bacteria > Actinomycetota > Thermoleophilia > Gaiellales > Gaiellaceae > Gaiella. The sequence continues at coordinate 12,499 of JANYJX010000110.1, forward strand.
TGATCGGCGTCGGCATGATGGTCGGCGTGATCGTGATCTCGATGTACCTCCCGATGTTCAAGCTCCTCAGCCTCGTCAAGTAAGCGCCGTGTAGGGACTCAGCGAACTTGGCACCTGCTCTCTATTTGTGACACTGAGTTGTCACTCGCTCAGGTGAAATGACACCCCTTCTGAAGGTGCTCCATCCCTGACTCGGGACATCTCCGTCCTCGATAGGAGGATCGGATGGGACGCCGTTCGGTGACGCGGGCATCCGGACTGGACCCTACGATCCGGTTATGGACGATCGACAGATGCTCTTCACAATAGGGCACTCCAACCACTCCCTCGAGCACTTCCTCGCCCTTCTCGCGGGAGCGGCAGTTGACGTGCTCGTGGACGTGCGGTCACACCCCTACAGTCGCTTTGCCCCGCACTTCAACCGCGAGCCCCTCGCGGCTGCTGTCTCGTCCAATGGCCGGAGGTGTTCC
>JANYJX010000013.1 GCA_025358355.1 Actinomycetes bacterium
CGCGCCCCCCCGCCGCGCCCGCGGCTCGATTTCGCCGTTGCTGATGCGCCAGGCGGCGATCGCGTCGGTCCGCAGCGTGTAGATCAGATACGGCTTGCCGCCCCACAGTCCGATGTTCTCGACATCGGTGCGCGATGGGCGCGGCGGCGACGAGAGGTGCGAGTGGAAGACCGCCAGCTCGTAGCCGTCGTCCTCGAGGAACCAGGTTTCGGGCGGGACCTCGAGCTCGAAGCGGTACGGCGATGCTGCTGCGTTTCGCCCTGCGATGTAGCGCTCCGCGACGCCGTCTTGGAGGACAACGAGGCCGCACGCCTCGTTCGGCTGCTCGGCCAGCGCGTGCTCGACGAGCGCGCTCCGGACGGCAGCGGGAATCACCACCAGACGGTTTTCTCCATCGATGTCTCGACATCGGCCGTGTCCCAGAAGTCGGCGGAGAGGTACTTCCAGCCGGCGTCTGCAAGGACGCACACCACAACGCCGTCGTCCAGTTCGTCGGCCAGCTTGCGCGCGACGTGGACGACAGCGCCGGCCGAGACACCGCCGAAGACGCCTTCCAGATCGAGCAGCGTATGCAACCCGGCGACCGACTCCGCGTTCGAGACGAGCACCTTCCGATCGAGCTTCGCGACGTCGAGAATCGGTGGCACGTAGCCGTCGGCAAGCGAGCGGAGCCCCATCACAGGGTCGCCCGGCAACGGCTCGGCAGCGGCGACGACGACGTCGGGGAACGACTCTCGCAGGCGATCGCCGGTTCCCATCAGCGTGCCGCCGGTGCCGAGCCCGGCGACGAGCACGTCGACGCGATCGAGCGCCTCGGCGATCTCCGCGCCGGTGCCCTCGTAGTGGGCGCGCGGGTTCGCATCGTTGCCGTACTGGAAAGGCATGAACAGGTCGGGGTCGCGCTCCGCCAGCTCGAGAGCCATGCGCACCGCGCCGTTCGAGCCCTCGTCGGCCGGCGAGAAGATGATGTCAGCGCCGTACAGGCGCAGCACGCGGATCCGCTCGGCGGTCGCGTTCTCCGACATCACGCACGTCAGCGGGTAGCCCTTGAGCTTCGCGACGAGCGCAAGCGAGATGCCCGTGTTGCCGCTCGTCGGCTCGAGCAGCCGCCGGCCGGGCTCCAGGTCTCCCGATGCCTCGGCGGTCTCGATCATCGCCTTCGCGACGCGATCCTTGATCGAGCCGGTCGGGTTTTGCCCTTCGAGCTTCGCGTACAGCCGGACGCTCGATTTCGGTGAGAGGCGGCGCAGCTCGACGAGCGGCGTGTTGCCGACGAGCGAGAGCAGGTTGTCGGCGGTCTTCAGCATGAGCCACCGGCCATCGCGGGCAGGAGGATCAGCGTCTGGCCATCGGCTACGGCCGTATCGAGCCCTTGCAGAGTGCGCACGTCCTCGCCACCGAGGTAGACGTTGACGAACGGTGCGACGCCGCCATCCTCGAGCAGCTGCGCGCCGAGCGCCGGAAAGCGTGCGGCCAGATCCTCGAGCAACTCGCGCACCGTGGCGCCGTCGGCCTCGACCTGCCGCTCGCCGCCGACCTCGCCGCGTAGCGTGGGAGGGATGCGAACCGCGGTCATGACGCGACCCCGCGGCCGGCCAAGTTGCAAAATTGCACGTAGTCGATGTACTCCGTGATCGTCGGGTGCTCACCGCACACCGGGCAGGTTGGATCGTGCTTCACGCTCACCTCATCGAAGGTCGTATGGAGGGCGTCGAACAGCAGCAGACGGCCGGTCAGCGACTCGCCGATGCCGAGGATCAGCTTCAGCGCCTCGCTTGCCTGCAGCGAGCCGACGATGCCGGGAAGAACACCAAGGACGCCGCCTTCCGAGCAGCTCGGTGCGAGCTCCGGCGGCGGCGGCGAGGGGAAGAGGCAGCGATAGCAGGGTCCGGCTCCGGGCTCAAACACGGTGACCTGACCCTCGAATCGGTAGATCGAGCCATGGACGACTGCGATGTTGTGCCAGATCGACGCGTCGTTGACGAGGTAGCGCGTGGGGAAGTTGTCGGCGCCGTCGACGATGACATCCCAGCCGGCACCGATGATGCGCTCGACGTTGTCGGAGGTCAGCCGCTCCTCGTACGGGATCACTGTGACATCCGGGTTGAGCGCCTCGATCGTCTGCTTCGCGGAGAGCACCTTCGGCTCGCCGAGCCGGTCGGTTGAGTGGACGATCTGGCGCTGCAGGTTCGAGTCGTCGACGACATCTGCATCGACGATGCCGAGTGTCCCGACACCCGCGGCCGCGAGATAGAGAGAGGCAGGTGAGCCGAGCCCGCCCGCGCCGATCAGCAGCACGCGCGCGTCGAGCAGCTTCTTCTGGCCCTCGTCGCCAACCTCGGGGATCAGCAGATGACGGCTGTAGCGCGAGCGCTGCGCCGCGGTCAGTGTCTTCGGTGTCGTGAAGTCGTAGCCGTTGCGCTTCCAGTCGGTGAAGCCGCCCGCGACCGACGTGACATCGGTGTAGCCGAGCTCGGCAAGCGCCTTTGCTGCGAACGCCGATCGCGAACCGACGGCGCAGTAGACGAAGATCTCGCGCTCCTTGTCGGGGACGAGGCTCTCGATGCGCGATTCGAGGTTGCCGCGCGAAATGTGGACGGCGCCGGGAATATGGCCTTCCTGCCACTCGTCGAGCTCGCGCACATCGAGGAACAGGGGCGCGGCCTGTATTGCGTCGGACCGTGCCGAATCGCCGAAACGCTCGTGCGCCTCGGGGGTGCCGATCTCGTCGACCTCGGCCTTGATCTGTGCGAGATGTTCTCTGTAGGTCGGCATTACTTTCCTGAATATAGCAACCTGCGGTGTGATCTCCCAAGAGCTTCCGGGAAGGCAGTAGACGCTCGAACGCACCGCGCCGCAACGATGTTCCCGGCTACATTCGGCGGCGTGACTCCGAAGGCTCGTGTGATCGTGATCGTGTCGGCAATTGCCCTCGTGTTGGGCGGCGTCGTCGTCGTGTTCGCAGCACACTCCGGCGGCGAGCCGCCGTCGCTTGCGAGTGGGCTCAAGCCACGATCCGGCGCGCCGCCGCTAGCCCTCGATCTTGGCGTTCGCGTCGATCCCGAAGCCGTTGATCTACGTCGCGCGCTGAGCCTGTACGACGGAAGCCACCGCCAGCAAGCCGCCGGCGTGTTCGCGGTCTACCACTCGCTCGAAGCACAGGTTGGGCAGGCGCTCGCGGCGTGGCCGGCGGGTTCGCTGGCGCGACTGACGGCGCTAGCGGCAGCCCATCCGCGAAGTGGCCTCGTTGCCGTGAACCTCGGCTTAGCGCAGTTCTGGGCGGGCCGGCCGGGGTCGGAGGTGGCGTGGCGGCACGCGGCTGCCGTCCAGCCTGATTCGTCGTACGCCGTCACGGCGAACAACTTGCTGTACCCGCGCTTCAACCGGAACCTGCCGACGTTTGTCTCGGCCGAAGCTGTGCCTGCGGGGTTGACCGGGAAGTCGCCGCCGGCGCAGCTTGCGATTCTCCGTCGGAATGCTGCGAGCGGGACAGCCACGCAGAAGCTCCTCTACGGCGTCGCGCTCCAGACACTGTTCCGTCCGGTGTCGGCGCGGCGCGAGTTTGATGCGGCCGCGCGTCTGGCGCCGAACGATCCCGAGACGCTGACCGCCGCGGCCGTGGCTCGTTTCGACAAAGGGAAGCTGTCGGCGTCGTTCTCGCGCCTCGGCCCGCTCACACGGCGGTTCCCGCACGCGGCGACTGTCCGTTTTCACCTCGGTTTGCTGTTGCTTTGGACAGGAGCGGTGAAAGCGGCGGAGAAGCAGCTGCGCCTCGCGACGACCGTTGAGCCGGGATCGCCGCTCGCGCTCGAGGCAACGCGCTTTCTCACGACGTTGCAAGGGGTTGCCTCGCCGTGAGGGATTTCCTTTGACGTAGCCGACGGCTGTGGCTAGCGTGACAGCCCACGGACGAAGGGGATCGACCTGACTGTTGCGGATCCCGAGAGCACGGCTCGCGGCCCTGTCGATTTGCTCGATACCGACGAGGCGCGGACACTCCTCGAAGCCGGCCGCGTAACGGGCCGACTCGACGCCGAGGAGATCACGATCGCGCTCGACGAGCTCGACCTCGAGCCCGGCCAAATGGACGAGTTCTATGCGGCTCTCGAGGACGCTCAGATTGAGGTCATCCCACGTCCCGAGGAGGAGGTCGAGAAGGCGCCGGACTTCGAAGCGAGCGCCGAGGTTTCGACCGACACGCTGCAGCTCTTCCTCAAGGACATCGGCCGGGTTCCGCTGCTGACAGCAGCGCAGGAGGTGGAGCTCGCGAAGCGGATCGAACGCGGTGAGCACATCGCGAAGCAGGCGATGGTCGAGGCCAATCTGCGCCTTGTCGTCTCGATCGCGAAGCGCTACCGGAATCAGGGACTGCCGTTCCTGGACCTGATTCAGGAGGGGACGATTGGGCTCGTTCGCGCCGCCGAGAAGTTCGACTGGCGCAAGGGCTACAAGTTCTCGACCTATGCAACGTGGTGGATCCGCCAGGCCGTCGCCCGTGCGATCGCCGACAAGGGTCGGACGATCCGGATGCCAGTGCACGTCGTCGAGAAGCTGAATCGCATCCATCGGTCGGAGCGGAAGCTGCGTGGCGAGCTGTCACGCGAGCCGACGATCCCCGAGATAGCTCATGACCTCGATCTCTCGGTCGAGGAGGTCGAGCAGATCCGCCGTAGCGCACAAACGCCGGTGTCGCTCGAGAAGCCGGTTGGTGACGACGACGAGTCGGAGCTCGGGCACTTCATCACCGACAGCTCCGCGCCGCTACCCGATGAGGCGGCCGAGACGGCGCTGCGTCGCGAGGCGCTGCGAGCGATTCTCTTCAAGCTCTCCGATCGCGAGCGGCAGGTTCTAGAGCTGCGCTACGGGCTGGACGGGCAGCAGCCGCGGACGCTCGACGAGGTCGGTCGCGCGTTCAACGTCACGCGCGAGCGGATCCGCCAGATCGAGCACCAGAGCCTGAAGAAGCTTCGTGCCTTCGCGGAGTCAGAAGCAGTTCGCGACGTCGCCTAAAAGGCGGGGCCAGCCTCGCCCCTACTAGACTGCCGAGCCGTGGCGCGGTCGCATGAAACTCTTGTTGCCGAGCTCTCCGAGCTGATCGCGATCCCGTCGATCAGCGCCGACCCGGCATACGGCGCGGATGTGCAGCTAGCGGCTGAATGGGTCGTCGCGAGAATCCGCGCGGCCGGTGGCAAGGCCGATGTCGTCGATTGGCACGGCAGCCCGCTTGCGATCGGTGAGGTGCGCGCGTCGACCGGCGCGGAATCGGCGCCGACGATCCTTGTCTACGCGCACTTCGATGTGCAGCCGCCCGACCCGCTCGAGCTCTGGGAGACGCCGCCATTTGAGCTGACCGAGCGCGACGGTTGGCTCTACGCGCGCGGCATCGCCGACGACAAGGCGCATTTGTTCATGCTCCTCGACGCGGCCACGTCGCTTGCTGCCGCCGGTGAGCTGCCGGTGAACGTGCGCTTCGCATGCGACGGGGAAGAGGAGACCAGCGGCGACTCGGTCGTCCAATGGCTCGAGCAGGACGCGCGCGGCGCGGACGCGGCGATCGTGCTCGACGGCGGGATGCTACGGCGGGATGTGCCGGCGGTTGAGATCGGGCTGCGCGGCGTCTGCTACTTCCATGTCACCGTCCGCACCGGCGAGCGCGACCTGCACTCCGGGATGTACGGGGGCGTCGCGCTCAACGCGCTGCACGCTCTGAATCTCGCTCTAGCTGGCGTTCTCGCGGGGCCGGACGGTCTGCTGCCGGAGCCGCTGCGCGCGGGGATCACGCCGCCGACCGAGGCTGAGCTCGCGAGCTGGGCGCAGCTGCCGAGCGGCGCCGAGGAGGTCGCTGGCCAGGGTGCGCGCGCGAAGGATCCGAGCGCGCTCCGCGAGTTCTACGTCCGGACGTGGGCCGAGCCGGCGGTCGACATCAACGGCATCGAGGGCGGTTCGCCGCGGCTGCAGAAGACCGTGATTCCGGTCGAGGCCTCCGCGAATGTGTCGATGCGATTGGCGCCTGGGCAGCAGACTTCGGTCATCGTTCCCGAGTTCCAACGCCTCGTTCGCGAGGCCGCCCCGGCCGGCGCAGATGTCGACGTCCAGCTTTGGACGAGCTGCGAGCCGGGCCTCGTCGCGCCCGATTCGCCGGCGATCCGGATCGCGCAGGACGTGTTCGAGGAGACGGTTGGCAGACGACCGCTGCTCATTCGCACCGGCGGTTCGATCCCGATCGTGACGACGTTCACCGCCCGCGGCATCCCGGCGATCGTCACCGGCTTCTCGTTGAGCGAGTCGAACGTCCACTCGCCGAACGAGCGGATCCCGGCCGAGTATCTCGACCTCGGTGCGCGAACCATTCGAGAGCTTTTCCTCCGACTTGCTCAGCTTGGCTAGCGCACCGTTCGTCACGCCGCTGGCGGAGGAAATCGCCGCGGATGTGCTCGCGCGATTCCTGCGCTACATCCGCATCGACACGCAGTCGAACGTGGCAAGCAGCATGTATCCGAGCACGGCGAAGCAGCTCATTCTGTCGCGCATGCTTGTCGAGGAACTGCGCGAGATCGGGCTCGAAGACGCGCACCTGACCGAGCACGGCTACGTCTTCGCGACGCTGCCCGGCTCGGTCGCCGAACCGGTTGTCGGCTTGCTCGCGCACGTCGACACCTCCACGGAGTGCTCAGGCGAGGGCGTCTCGCCGATCCTCCACGAGAGCTACAGGGGCGAGGTGATTGTGCTGCCCGGCGATCTGAGCCAGGTGATCGATCCGGCCGACACGCCCGAGCTTGCCGCGCGCGTCGGGCACGACATCGTGACGAGCGATGGGACGACGTTGCTCGGCGCCGACGACAAGGCGGGCGTCGCCGAGATCATGGCGGCGGTCGCGTGGCTGGCGCGGCATCCCGAGATCGCCCATGCGCCTGTGCGCATCGGATTCACGGTCGACGAGGAGGTGGCCCGCGGCACTGTCCATTTCGATCTCGACGAGTTCGGGGCCGCGCTCGCGTACACGCTCGATGGATCGGGTTTCGGCGTGCTCGAGTACGAGTCGTTCTCGGCGAAGGAAGTCACCATCACGATCCAGGGCCGCGGCACGCATCCGGGTACAGCAAAAGGGAAGCTGGTCAGCAGCCTCAAGCTGGCGGCCGATCTGGTCGCCGCGCTGCCGCGCGACGGCCTCTCGCCCGAGACGACCGAGGGTCGCGAAGGCTTCGTCCACCCGTCGCGGTTCAGCGGCACCGCCGAGGAGACGACGCTTGTCTTCATCGTGCGCGATCACGACGACGCCAAGCTCGACGAGCATGTCGCGCTGCTGCGCCGCCTCGCCGACGATGTCGTCGCGCGCGAGCCGCGGGCGCGTGTTCAGTTCGATGTCGAGTTCCAGTACCCGAATATGGGCCAGTCGATCGAGCAGCATCCGCGGGTTGTCGCGGCGGCGGTCGAGGCCTATCGCCGGATCGGGGTTGAGGCGGTGTTCGAGCCGATCCGCGGCGGCACCGATGGGTCGCGGCTGTCGGCTGCGGGCCTGCCGACGCCGAACCTCTTCACCGGCGGGCAGGACTACCACTCGCTGCGGGAGTGGGCGAGTGTCCAGGACATGGCTGCCGCAGCCGCGATGATCGTCGAGCTCGTGCAGGTCTGGGCCGAGCCCGAGTTGTAGAGGCGAGGCTTGACTCGCTCATCCGCGGCCGTCAGGCTTGTTCCTCTCTCGGAGGCGCACCTCGAAGGGCTCGCGGATCTCACCGACGACCCTGCGGTGCAGCGCTTCACGCGCATCCCCGTGCCGCCACCCGCCGGCTTCGCTACGACCTGGCTCGTGACTTTCGAGCAGGCGCGACTCGACGGAACGCGCGAGTGTTTTGCGATCCTAGATTCGCTCGATTCGAGTTTCCTCGGTGCCGCGGTGGCGCCCCGCATCGATCGCCAGGCGGCGACGGCCGAGCTTGGCTACGTCGTCCTTCCCGCTGCGCGAGGCCGGGGCGTCGCGGTGGACGCACTTCGCCAGCTCGCTACTTGGGCCTTCGCGGAGCTGGGGATGCTTCGGCTCGAGCTGCTGATCTCCGTCGTCAACGAGCCGTCGAAGCGCGTGGCGGAGCGGAGTGGTTTCACGCGCGAGGGAATCCTGCGTTCGTACTACCTGAAGCCGGGGCTCCGCGAGGACACGGAGATCTGGTCGCGGCTGCCCGGTGATGCCGAGCCCAAATGGGAACGAGAAAAGTAGGGCGAGGCAAGCCTCGCGCCTACGCGGGTGGGGTCAGCTCGTGCGGACCGCAGCCGAGCCACTCGTGACCGAAACGGCGCATCTCGCCGACGAGCGGGAGGAGCGCAGCGCCCTTCTCGGTCAGCTGGTACTCGACCCGAGGAGGCGATTCGGCGTAGCTGCGGCGGATGACGATGCCTTCCGACTCGAGCCAGCGCAGCCGCTCGGCGAGCGTGCGCGGGCTGATGCCGTTACACGAGTGCTCGAGCTGAGTGAAGCGGCGCGGGCCTTCGGAGAGATCGTGGACGAGCAACACCGTCCATTTCGAGCCCACAATCTCCGCGCAGGCCGCCACGGAGCAGGTCTCAGCGCCATGGACGGAGAGCATTGTGCGAGAAGCCACACTCCAAGTGTACGACTGGTGGCTGATGTTGCGAACGGCGGACGTGTCTCGTTTGGCCATGTCCGGTGTCAGAGGAGGGACATTGACCGCAACGGACATGTCCTCCGGCTAGCGAGCACGCTTTCGGTCTGCGTCGATCCGGCTCGTTCGGCCATGGCCCGAGCGGCCGTCCTTTCTGCGCCGAACCGCTAGTCCCAGGGGGGTGGGTTGTGCACCCAGCGGCCGCCGACCATCGTCGCTACGACCTCGATCTCGCTCAGGTCCTCGGCTGACGCTGTCACCGGATCGCGGTTCAGCACGACGAGATCCGCGAGATGGCCCGGCACGAGGGAGCCGCGTCGGCGTTCGTCGCCGGCCAGCCATGCCGGGTTCACCGTTGACGCGATCAGCGCTTGCTCGACCGTGAGCGTCTCGTCGGGATGCCACGCGTCGCGCTCGTTGATCGTGCGGAACACGCCGGCGCGGATACCGGCCAAAGGATCGAGTTCCTCGACGGGCGCGTCCGAGCCGTTCGCGACGACCGCGCCCGAGTCCCACAGCGAGCGGAACGCGTAGGCGCCGGCGGCCTTCTCGCCCCAGAAGCGATCGGCCAGATCGCGATCCGACGGCGCGTGCGCGAACTGCACCGAGCAGGCGATGCCAAGCTCGGCGAAGCGCGGGATGTCCTCCGGCGCGAGGCACTGGCAGTGCTCGATCCGATGGCGAAGGCCGAGCGGCTGCCACAGGTCGCGGGTCGCTTCGAACGCGTCGAGCGCGGCCCGGTTCGCTGCATCGCCGATCGCGTGAACCGAGATCGGCCAACCCGCCGCGGCGCCGGCGCGGATGATCTCGGCGAGATCGTCGCCCGACGTGATACGCACGCCGGAACCGTCGAGCATCCACGCGGTCTGCGAGCCGAGCGTCCCGTCCATGAAGCACTTCAGGTAGCCGAGCCGGAGAAAGTCGTCGCCCATCCCCGCGCGCAGGCCTAGCTCGGCAAGGGCCGTAACACGATCGGCGGGGAGCGACTGAAACACGCGCATCGTCAGCCCTTCGCGCTCGTGGATTCGCCCGAAGATCGACGCGGCGCCGAGCCAGCCGTCCTTGTCGTGCACCGATGCGACGCCGCGGCTGTTCGCCAACCGAATCCCCACGCGCGTCGCGTCGACCCACTCGCTCTCGGCGATCTGGACGAAGCGCTCGCGGAAGCGCCAGGCCGATTCCTCGCGCAGGATTCCGGTCGGCTCACCGGTGGCGTCGCGCTCGACGACGCCACCGGCGACCTGCAGCTCACCACCGGCGAGCGCGAGCGCGGCCGAGTTGAGCCACAGCGAGTGGTAGTCCTTCGCCCAAAGCGCGGTGGGCGTCGAGCCGGTGATCTCATCGAGCGCGTCTTTTGTCGGCTTAGGCTCCCAGCTGGCGTCGCGCCAGCCTGTGCCGCGGATCCACGTGCCACCCGTGGTGTGTCGGCGAACGCGATCGAGCGCCTCCGCGAGGCTAGCGGCGCCGTCGAGTCGGACATCGTTCTGCGCTAGAGCCCACGTCGGGAAATGGACATGCGCGTCGGCGAAGGCGGGGAGGACGCACCGACCGCGCAGGTCGACGCGGTCGGGCGTTGGCAGCGCCGACTCGTGCGTTCCGACGCCCCCCGCCACGAGCGGGCCCGCAAGAACAAGTGACGCAGTCGTCGGTAGCGCCGGGTCCATCGTCCGGATCACGCCGTTCGTCAGGAACACAGCGGCCCTACGTGGTCTTGACGATCGTGTACGTCTTGCGGATCGTCTCCGTGACATCCCACGAGCCGGACCAACCATCAGGGCAGAACATGACGACGCCAGGCCGCAGCTCGGTGACGACGCCGTCCGCATCCGTGATCGTGCCGGCGCCTGCGACGAAGTGCATCGACTCGTAGACGCCGATCTTTTCGCCGTGGAACGAGCCCGGCGTCACCTGCCAGATGCCGATCTCGACCCGGCCATCGTCCGAGATCACCTGCCACGACTCGTACGGCTCGCCGGCCGTCGCGGTCGGGACCGCCCGACCGGAAGCAAGCTCGGCGGTGAGGACATCGTCGACGGTAGCTTCGTCAGTCACTGGGGCAGACCCTAGCCGAACAGGCCGCCACCGGTCTACGCTGCGAAACACATGATGCGCCGAAACCTTCAGCTTCTGGCCGTCGTCGCAATCCTGGCGCTCGGGCTTATAGCATCCGCTGCGGCGCGCCGGCCGCCGACGCCGGCCGAGCGATCCGCGATTGTCCGCGCGTTGCCGAAGAGCTACCGAGCGTCTATCGCCAAGACGCCGGTCGGTTGCGTCACCCTCATCACGCATGTCTCGACGAACGGCCGATTCGCGCAAGTGACGCCGAGGTTCTCGCCCCGGTCGGTATGCGTCCGTTACGCGAGTGACGGGTTCTTCCTGCTGAAACGCGTCACAGCGGGAACGTGGAGGACGATCTTCGACGGCTCAGACCAGCCTTCCTGCGACCTCGGCGTGCCGCTCGACCTGATCAGCTGCGCCGGCTATCACTAGCGATATCTCAGCGACGCGGCAACCCGGGCGGCGCCAGCGGTAGCTCGGTGGGGAAGTCGCGCGTCTCGGGGTGAATGTCGAGCGCGGTGCCGGCGCGGCAATCCGGTGTCGCGTAGCCGTCTACTTGATGCGGTTCGAGCGCGGCCATGGCGTAGGCCGCGAGCTCGCCCTCGCGTTGCGGAGCGCCGAGACGCCACGTGACGTACGCGATTGCCTGGATCGCGTAACAGTTGGTTGTGACCTCGTCGATCACACCGGCCGTGTGATAGCTCTCGTGCGCGAGGATCAGCAGCGCGTAGACGGTCGGGCTGGCCTCCCGCTCGCACGCGCGTCCGGGCGGGAGCGGGTCGGGTTGCGCCCAGTCGATCTCGGCCAGGCAGTCGAGTGCCGCGTGATGCCGCGAATGGGCGAACGCGTCGAGGCGCTTGCACGTCGGTCGCGTGAGGAAGATCCGCGGCCCGGGCAGGCCGTTCGCGCTGAAGTGCACCTCGCCCTCGCGCGCCTCCACATCGACGAGAGACGAGAGCCAACCCTGGCAATCGACCTGGATCGGGTGGCCCGCGATCGACGAAGCGACGGGGCGCAGCTCGTGCTCGACGCGGATTGTGCCCCACCACATCCAGCCGAAGAAGGCGAGCGGGAGAGCCAGGAAGACGCCAGCGAACTTCATGCAACCGCTAGCGGCGCGACGACCTCCTGGGCTGAGCTACTTGCGCTTCGGCTTCTGCGGCGTCAGTGACGACGTGTCGACGACTTCGAAAGACGACCCCTTGACCTGGCCGAGCGTCGATAGGTCGCTGTTGTCCCAGCCGGGGTCGGGGGCGCCCGAGATGAACCAGTTGGAGCCGTTGTCGGCGACCATCATCCCGTAGGTCTTCAGCGCCTGGAGCACAACACGCGCCTGCGGTGGGAATGTCGAGATGTCGAAGCTCGCCGTCAGTCGCAGGCGGAGGCCCATCGGCGGCAGGGACGGATCGATAAGTGAGCTCGCGAAGTGGCGCGCCGGCCAGACGTACGCCCGCCGCGTTCGCGAGACCGTGAAGCGGAGAGCGTGGTCGATGCGTCCTGCCGCCACCTCGTCGTAGCGGGCGAGGCCCGGCAGAATCGGTAGCCCCGCGGCATCCGCGGACGTCCAGCCGGCAGGCCGGAGCTTCTTCGAGGTGAGGCTCCAGATCGCGCCCGAGCCCGCGTGCCAACCCTTCGACGTACGGGTCAGCGTGTAGAGCTCGTAGAGCTCGCACGCGTCGCGATCGACGAGGATCGCGTGCCGATCGCTGCCGCCCTCGGTCTTCACTCCCTTGGGGATCGGGTACGGGCCTTTGTCGCTCTCGTCGGCGTAGTCGAACGAGACAGCCGAGCGGGGAGTCGCTTTGCCGACAACGGTGATCGGGATGCCGATCGGGGAGCCGTCCCACAGGCCGGAGCCGAAGTCGGGATGCAGGCGGCCGCCCGCTCCGATCGAGCTCACGATTGAGCTGGAGCCGGCAGCGACGGGAAGGCTGTCGACGCGCTGGTTCCAGGCGTTCGTGGTCGGGAAGACAGGGCACTGCGGGGCTCGCGGCAATCGTGCTGCGGAGGCGGCGCCGACGACGACGAGCGCAAGGGCTGAGAGGGCGACGAGGTGGCGCACTGCGAGCCTCGTCGGTTTGACGGCGCGGACGCGCGACCCTCGATCGGGGTGGATCAGGCTGGGACGATTGCGGCCGGGTAGCGCGCGCGGATCGTGTCGATGAATGCTGCGAGCTGGTCGGCGATCGGGGCGCTCTCGATCTCGAGGACGTTCTCCGCGTTCTTCTCGCCCGAGCGGGACAGGTTGAACGAGCCGATGAAGACGATGTCGTCGGCGACGACGCATTTCGCATGCATGAAGTCGTGAACGCCGCCGCTCGGCGACCACGGTGTCGACGGCTTGCCGGAGAACGACAGCTTTTGGAGCACCGTCTGGAGGAGCGGGATCTTCCAGCCGCTGACGCCGTTGTCGCGCCATTGTTGGAAGACCTGCGTGACCTGCGTCTGATCGACGATGCCGGCGACGTCGCAGGTGTGTGCAGCGGCGATCTCGGCCATCGTCGCGAGGATCGGGCCAGAGGTGAGGACGGGCGACGCGATGCGGATCCGGCGACGGGATTGTGCGAGCCGCTTCGCGATGCGGTGCGAGAGGTCGTCGCCATGGCCCGGCGTGAACCACGGCTGGATCGTCACACCGTCGACGGTGGCGGGGCGCGGGTCGACCTTGCCCGAGTTCTCCACGATGCCGGTGCTCCAGAGCTGTTCGAAGTCGAGGGTGTAGGCATACGCGAGGTCGGTCGAGCCGACGCGGACGACGACGTTCTCCTGCCGTGTCCACGAGTCGTTCGTCCAGTTGAGCGAGCCCGTCCACACCGCGGCGCCGTCGCGGATCACGTACTTGTGGTGCATCAGATCGGGCACGCCGGCGATGCCGCGGCTGTCGACCGGGAGCGACTGGATGTCCTCCGGCTTGCAGGTCGGCGGCGGCGGGACGGCGATCGGGCCGGGGTGGTCGACGTTGAACGCGATTCTGATCGTGACGCCGCGGGAATTCGCGTTCGTGAGCGCAGAGTGGACGATCGTGTCGGCCTCGTCGTCTAGGCGGAGGTCGTACATCGCAAGGTCGAGGGTCTTCTCGGCGCCGTCGATGAAGGCGGCTGCTTGTTTCGCGATGTCGGTGGCGGCTTGGCCGCCGTCGGTGAGCGTCTCGACCTCGAGCACTGGCTAGCCGGCCTTGGCCGCGCGCATTTCGGCCTTGCGCGCGCGCTTCTTGGCCTGGTAGTCAGCGAGGGCTTGGGGCGAGTCGACGGCACCGAGGCAGGCGTGGGGTGGGACGAGCGGGTCGGCGATCGCGACGCCAAAGCGCAGCGCGAGGACGGAGCCAAGTGCGGTGATCTTCATCGGCCCGTAGCCGGGAAGCGCTCCGATCCGCTTCTTCAAGTCGGCGGTGTCCGTTGCCTCCGTCCAGAGGTGTTCCGCGTGGCCGTCGTACTCGTCGACGACGTGCGCGGCGAGCTCCTGGACGCGCGTCGCCATCGAGCCCGGGAAGCGGTGGATCGCGGGGCGCTCGCGGAAGATCTCGAGCAGCCGGTCGGGGTCGGTCGCGGCGATCGCCTTCGCGTCGAGCGTCCCGAGGCGTTGGCGCAGCTTGAGCGGCCCGGCGAACGCGCTCTGCACGGTCACCTGCTGGTCGAGCGCGAACCCGATCAGAAGGGCGAGCGGGTCAGCCGCGAGGAGCGCGTCAGCCTCGGGATCGCCGGTGAAATGGAGCGCGGCGGGTCCCTTCGGCACGTGGCGATCCTAGCGTCTACTGGCTGTTTGGGACGAGCCGAGAGCTGCGAGCAGTTTGGCCGCATGCATCCAGGCGTGAGCGGCAAAACGAGTCCGCTGCCAGCCGTCTGCTCTGGCCACGGCCAGGGTCTGACCCCGGCCGTGGCTCGTAGGGTCATGGCTGGGAAGCCCCTGGGTGGCGGGGTCACTGCTACGGCTGCTTCAGCCGGTCGACGACCCCGGAAGGCAGAACGCCGAGTCGCTCGTAGCGGTCGAGGACCTCACGCCATCGCGCGTCCGCGGCGACGAGTGGCGCGAGTTGGCGCGCCGCCGCCTCGATGTCGCCAGCATGGCCGAGGGCGATAGCCGCTGCAAGCATGACATCGAGATCCGGCAACCCGGCCTCGCGGGCTGCGTCGACCTCCTCCTCAACCGAGGCGCCTGGCCCGATCCGGTTTCGCCGTCGGTAACCCGCGGCGAGTCGGTGGAGCCGACCCAGCTCGACGAGAGGCTCGGGATCGCTGTCGACCCGAAGATCGAAGACGCGGTCGTTCCACGGCTCGTCAGACGCCTCGGCCGGGACGACGAGGAGCCCGGCGGCCTCCTGACCGCGGAAGTCGCCGCCTGCAGCCTCGGCCGCATTCAGCGCTGCGAGGAGTCGCATCGCCAGCGTCCCGGCCGTGCTTTCGAATGCTTCGGCGAGGGCGGGCCAGACGTTCGTCGAGCGCAGCATGTTCCCCTGGGCAGAAAGATTGTCGCGTGTGAGGTGCCCTGCCTCCGGCATGCAGAGTGAGCCGGTGTGAGCCGCCGCCCGCCCGTCTGCGGCGAGGAACGCGACCTGCCTGTACTCCCGCAGGTCGTCGGCCTCGAGGAGCTCAGCAAGCGCATCGGCTGGAGCCGCACCCGCCTCCATCAGGTCGAGTCCACGTACGCCGTAGCCGCGGTTCGTGAACGACTGCGTCGCGACGGCGCCGACGCCCGCCCGCGCCCAGGGCACCACAGCGCCGGTGCCGAAGGCTCGCGACTGGACCGCTACCCCAATCTCGCCCGTGGCCCCATCGCGGGCCACCAGTGAGTAGGTCACGTTCCCTCGGGTTGCCAGAACCCCTCGTGCACAGCCCACGCCAGGTCTTCGAGGTGCGGGCCGCTGACGTCGACCGTGCGCCCGCCTCTGGCGAAGACCTCGCGACACGAGAGTGCGAGCCCCGCCGCACCCTCCGGGTCGATCTTTCCCTGGAACGCCGCGCTGCTAAGCGCGAACACGACCCGTCCGATGCCCGACCAGTAGATCGCTCCGGCGCACATCGCGCACGGTTCGGTGCTCGTGTAGAGCGTGTGTGAGCCGAGGGAGTCGGCGTCGATGCGTGAGCTCGCGTCGCGCACGAGGTTCAGCTCGGCATGTCTCGTGACATCGCACCCGGTGACGACGCTGTTCTCCGCTTCGAGAACGACGACGCCGTCTGCATCGGTGAGGAGCGAGCCGAAGGGATGGTTGCCCTTCTCCCGCGAACGCCGCGCCAGCTCGATGGCCGTACGGAGGTGGCGCTCGTCAGTCGCGGCGAGAGACATTGTGTCGCACGCTACTCGCCCCCGCAATCCCGAGCGCCGGGACTAGTCTCACCGCATGGACCCGCTCGCTGCCTTCTCGCCGGTGACCCGCGAGTGGTTCGAGCGCGCGTTCGCCGGCCCGACTCCCGCGCAGGAGAAGGCCTGGCCCGCGATCGCGACTGGGGCCAACGTGCTCGTGCAGGCGCCTACCGGGTCCGGGAAGACGCTCGCTGCGTTCCTCGTCGGCATCGACCGGTTGACCGCCACGGCCGGCGCGGGGCTCCGCCTCCTCTATATCTCGCCGCTGAAGGCGCTGAACTACGACATCGAGCGAAACCTGCGCGGGCCGCTCGCCGGACTCCGCTCCGAGCTCGTCATCGCGGTTCGCACCGGCGACACGCCGCAGCGCGAGCGCGCGCAGATGCTCCGCAAGCCGCCGGACATTCTCATCACCACGCCAGAATCGCTCTACCTCCTGCTCACGTCGCAGGCCCGGGAGATGCTGCGCACAGTCGAGACGTTGATCCTCGACGAGGTGCACGCCGTCGCCGGAACGAAGCGCGGAGCCCATCTCGCGCTCAGCGTGGAGCGCCTGCAGCGGCTCGTCGACCGGCCGATGCAGCGGATCGCGCTCTCGGCGACGCAGCGCCCGCTCGAGGAGATCGGCCGCTTCGTCTCGGGTGGTCGCCCGATCGAGCTCGTCGACGCCGGCACGCGGAAGGAGCTCGACCTCCAAGTTGTCGTTCCGGTCGACGACATGCGCGAGCTGCCGAGCACCGCGGGGCTTTCCGTGCCTGTGCTCGCGGACGGTGTCGAGATGGGCCCGGGCGTCGAGGTGTCGAGCCGCTCGATCTGGCCGTCGATCTACCCGGCGCTACTCGAGCTCGTACGAGAGCACCGCTCGACGATCATTTTCGTCAACAGCAGGCGCCTCGCCGAGCGGCTTGCGCTGCGCATCAACGAGCTGGCCGGCGAAAGCGTCGCCCGCGCTCACCACGGCTCGCTCGCGCGCGAACAACGCGCTGAGATCGAGGAGCTGCTGAAGCGCGGCGAGATCCCGTGTCTCGTCGCGACCTCGTCGCTCGAGCTCGGCATCGACATGGGCGCTGTCGACCTCGTGATCCAGGTCGAGAGCCCGAAGTCGGTCGCGCGCGGGCTACAGCGGATCGGCCGTGCTGGCCACGACCTCGGCTCCGTCTCGAAGGGCCGCATCTTCCCGAAGTACCGCGCCGACCTGCTCGAGTCGGCGGTCGTCGCGAAGGCGATGCGCGAGGGCGCGATCGAGGAGACGCAGATCCTCCGCAACCCGCTCGACGTGCTCGCCCAGCAGATCGTCGCGATCTGCGCCGAGGACGAGATCGCGGTTGACGACCTGCACGAGCTGGTGATCCGCGCCTATCCGTTCGCCGACCTCTCGCGCGCTCAGCTCGAGAACGTGCTCGACATGCTCTCGGGCCGCTATCCGTCGGACGAGTTCGCCGAGCTGCGGCCGCGGATCGTCTGGGATCGCACGGCCGGCACGATCCGCGGGCGCGACGGCGTGCGCCGGATCGCGGTCACGAATGGCGGCACGATCCCCGACCGCGGGCTGTTCGGCGTCTTCCAACTCGACGGCGGCGGTCGCGTGGGTGAGCTCGACGAGGAGATGGTGTACGAGGCGCGCGAAGGGCAGACGTTCCTGCTCGGCGCGTCGACATGGCGGATCGCCGAGATCACGCGCGATCGCGTGCTCGTCACGCCGGCGCCCGGTGCGCCTGGGGCGGTGCCGTTCTGGAAGGGCGAAGGCATTGGCCGCCCATACGAGCTGGGCGCGAAGATCGGCCGGGCGTCGCGTGAGCTCGTCGGCCTCTCCGACACGAAGGCCGCCGAGCGGCTCGCTGGCGACTACCACCTCGACGAGCGCGCCTCCCGCAACCTGATGACGTTCCTGCGCGAGCAGGCGGGCGCGACCGGCGTCGTCCCGTCCGACCGCTCGATCGTCGTCGAGCGCTTCCGCGACGAGATCGGCGACTGGCGGGTCTGCATCCTCACGCCCTTCGGCGCGCGCGTGCACGCGCCGTGGGCGATGGCGCTTGCGGCGCGCCTGCGCGACTCGCTTGGGCTGGAGGCGCAGTTCATCTGGTCCGACGACGGGATCGCGCTGCACCTTCCTGACGCTGATGTGCCGCCGGCGTTTGCCGACCTGTCCCTTGGAGCGGACGAGATCGAGGACTTGGTGGTGCAGGAGGTCGGCCAGACGGCGCTCTTCGGCGCGCGCTTCCGGGAGAACGCCGCCCGCGCGTTGCTGATCCCGCGGCGCCGGCCCGGCCAGCGAACGCCGCTCTGGCAGCAGCGGCTGAAGGCGCAGTCGCTGCTCCAGGTCGCGCGCCGTTACGGGTCGTTCCCGATCGTGCTCGAGACGTACCGCGAGTGCCTGCAGGACGTGTTCGACCTGCCCGCGCTGAAGCGGATCCTGCGCGGGCTGCAGACCCGCGAGCTCGATCTCGTCGAGGTCGAGACGGCATCGGCGTCGCCATTCGCCTCCTCGCTCCTGTTCGACTACATCGCGACCTATATGTACGAGGACGACACGCCGTCCGCCGAGCGGCGGGCCCAGGCACTGTCGCTCGACCGCGACCTGCTGCGTGAGCTGCTCGGGCAGGAGGGGCTGCGTGATCTGCTCGACCCAGCGGCGTTCGAGGAGGTCGAGGCGTCACTGCGGCCCCGACCGCGGAATGCGGACGAGCTGCACGATTTGCTCCGGCGCGTTGGTGACCTCGCTCCCGACGAGGCTGACGCTGGCTTCGCCGAGACGCTGATTCGCGAGCGGCGCGCGCTGCGCGTCAGGCTGACCGCGGGCGAGCGGTTGATCGCCGTTGAGGACGCCGGCCGCTACCGCGACGCCTTCGGTGTGATGCCGCCAGGCGGGCTGCCGGAGGCGTTCCTCCAGCCGCTCGACGACGCGCTCACGTCTGTCTTGCTCCGCTTCGCGCGCTCGCGCGGGCCGTTCACGACCGGCGAGATCGTGACGCGCTACGGCCTCGAAACACCGGTCGCCGAGGCGCTTCTCGCGGGACTGGAGCGTGACGACAAGCTCGTTCGCGGCGAGCTTCGCCCGGGCGGCAGCGAGCGCGAGTGGTGCGACCCGGATGTTCTTCGCCGGCTGCGCCGAGCGTCGCTCGCAGCTCTTCGCCGTGAGGTCGAGCCGACCGAGCAAATCGCACTTGGCCGCTTCCTCCCAGCCTGGCACGGGATCGGTCGGAGCGCGACGTTGCGCGAGGCGCTCGTGCCGCTGCAGGGGCTCGCGCTGCCGGTCTCGCTGTGGGAGAGCGATGTGCTGCCGCGTCGCGTTCCTGGCTATCAACCGGCGCAGCTCGATGCGCTCTGCGCGACCGGCGAGGTCGTTTGGGTCGGCGCGGGGCTTGATCGTGTGGCTGTCTACTTCAGGGACGACGCGTCGGTGCTCGGCACTCCCGCCACGGCGCCGAGTGTCGAGAGCGATGCCGCGCAGGCCCTGCTCGCCGCCCTGTCCCGCGAAGCTGTGTTCTGGCCGGACCTACTCGCGGCCGCCGAGCTCGACGCCGAAGCAGCGCTGCCAGCGCTTTGGGAACTCGTCTGGGCGGGGGAAGTGACCAACGACGCATGGACGCCGCTGCGTGCCGCGCGCCGCTACGGGACGCCGCAACGCGCGCGCCAGCCGCGGCGTTTCTCACGGACACGAGGCGCGCAGGCGACGGCAACGCAGGGGAGATGGTCGTTGGCAGCGCGTCTGTTCACGGGCGAGCCGGATCGGCGAGCGCTGGCCGAGCTGCTGCTCGAGCGGCAAGGAATCGTCACGCGCGACGGAGTCCGCGGCGAGGGTATCGCCGGTGGCTACGGTGCGGTCTACGGCCAGCTGAAAGCGCTCGAGACGGTTGGTGTGTGTCGGCGCGGCTACTTTGTGGAGGGTCTCGGCGGCGCGCAGTTCGCGCTCCCAGGTGCGGTCGAGCGGCTGCGTGAGCTGCGTGCGCAGGAGGAGCCGGAGGCGCTCGTTCTTGCGGCGGCGGATCCGGCCCAACCGTACGGCACGGTTCTCCCTTGGCCGAAGCGGGCCGGCGCACGAGCGGCGCGCGTGGCAGGTGCGCAGGTCGTCCTCCTCGGCGGTGAGGCCGCGTTGTACGTCGAGCGCGGTGGTCGCTCGCTCGTACCGCTCCGCGAGCCGGAGGACGGTTGGCTGCGCGTGGCGCTCGCGAAGCTGGTCGCGCACGTGCGCGCGGGTGGCGCGAAGCGACTCGCGGTCGAGCGGTTCGACGGTGTCCCAGTGGCGGAGAGCATCGCGATGCCGCTGCTTGTCGAAGCGGGTTTCCTCGCCGGCCCGCGTCGCGCGGTGCTCCGATCGTAGTCATGCCAGAGGGCGACGTCCTCCACCGAACCGCTGCCTCCCTCCAAGTTCTGGTGGGTAATCGTGTCGAGGCCGAGACGCCGCACCCGCGCGCCGCGGCCACCGGCGTCGCTGCGGCTATCGACGGGCGCGTACTCGAGTCAGTCGAGGCGGTCGGGAAGAACCTCTTGCTCCGCTTCGAGGGTGGCGTCACCCTCCGCAACCATCTCCGGATGAGCGGCCGCTGGCGCGTCGAGCCGAGGAACGCGCCGCGGACCGGGAAGCCGTGGCTCATCCTTCGAGGACACGAGTGGGAGGCGGTGCAATGGAACGGCCCTGTCCTTTCTCTCGACTCGAGCCTCACGCGGGGGCTCGGCCCGGATGTGCTCGGGCACGGCGTCGAGACCGAGACGCTCGTTGCTCGTTTGCGCCGAATCGACCAGCGGCGACCGCTCGGCGATGCCTTTCTCGACCAACGTGTCATCTCCGGGATCGGGAACATCTGGATGACGGAGTCGCTCTGGCAGGCGCGGCTCTCGCCGTGGCTCGCGGTTGCCGGCGCACGCGACGACGAGCTCGGGGCCGCGCTCGGCTGGGCACAGCGGATGATGCGCGCGTCGGTCGAGGGGACGCGGTCGTTGCACTCGGTCTACCGCCGCGCCGGCAGGCCGTGTCCACGCTGCGGCGGCACGATCCTCTCGCGCGGCCTGGGCGACGCGAGCCGCACCGCGTATTGGTGTGGACGGTGCCAGCGGGGTTCGGCCGCCGCCTATTGAGGCCGCGATGGGTTGGTCGCATGGCGGCGATCGAGATCGACGGGCTCGCTCGGACGTACCGATACCGCTGACACGCGGTATCCAGGCGGTGCTAGAGAGCGTGGCCGGCGCACAGGCACACTCGAGACGTTCTGAGAGCGCGGCCCGGCGGGACACCGCGCCGAGCGCCCTCTCGGAACGCTCGGCGCGTGGACTGTGTTATCCCGCTGTGGCTACTTCGACTTGCCCTTGCCCTTGCCGTTTCCGTTGCTGCCACCGCTCGGCTGGTTCGACGAGCTGGACGAGCCTGACGACCCCTGACCTTTGCCTTTGCCACCCTGGTCCTTGCCGCCCTGCGTTCCCGACGGCTGCGAGCCTTTCTTGGCGGCCGCTGTGGGTGCTTGGCACGGCCCCACGGTGTCGCCATGGCGCTGGTGTGCGGGCCAGGCGTTGACCGAGACCGTGATCGTCCGCTTCTGCTTGTGGCAGATCGTGATCTTCTTGCCGTACTGGTACTGGGCGAGATTGATCACGCCATGGGCGAGACCGATCCCGCCGAATGACGCGAACGCGGCGACAGCGACGACCGTCGCGATGATCGTCGTCACCACCCTGCTTCTGCGGCTATTCGCAGTGTGGTTCCTCATCCGACCTCCTCGGAGTGGCTTCACCCTGGAAGACGCCCCCTCTCGTGACACCCTGCGCCCGAACCTGTAGCGACTGCGGTCGGATCGAGGCAGAGCCGGTTACGCACGTCGTCGGAGTGAAGGGCGCTCCGCACGCCCCTCGTCCGAGGGGTTCGTCGCATCTCCTAACGAAATCCTGTCAACTCCGGCGCCAGCGGGTTCAGGGCCCTCGCTCGCCGGAGCGCGTTGGCCCGCTCCGGGCCGTTCGTCACGGTTGTGAGGTCGTACCAGGCGATCCAGCTCGTGGGGTTCCTATCGAGCGACTCGTGGAGGCTCTGCCGTGCCCGCGGGTCGTGGTGCTGGGCGCTTTGGCTTTCGCCGAGAAGCTGGAATGGCTGCGCCGCCCACGGCTGCCACGCGCGGGCCCGCCGCGCCTCGGCTGCGGCGCGGGCGTCGTCGCCTCTCGCGATCGCGCTCTTCGCAGCGTCGGCCGCGCGGTTGCCGCCGTTCACGACGAGGCCGACCACGAGCAGCGGCACGATCGCGGCGAGCCAGACCAACCGCTGCGCGCCGGTGAGTGGCTCGCGTGCCGTCTCACGTCGAGCGCGCACGAGCACGGCGCAGCCGCACGCGACCGCCGCAAGCGTGATCGCCGGGATCTGCCAGTCCCAATCGAGACCGGCATGAACGAGCCAGGCCGCGTACGCCGATCCCGCCGCGACGGCGAGTGGATCCCGCCGGCAGCGGTGTAGCGCAACGAGAGGCGTGCCGAGCGCGAGCAGCAGGAGAGCGAGGCCGAGCGGCCCGACCTCGGCGAGCGTCTCCAGGTAGAGGCTGTGCGCGTTCCGAGCGTCGTTCGCGACCGGTCGCTTCTGCAGCCACCAGCGTTCGAAGCTGCCGCCACCTTCGCCGAGCAGGGGCCGTCGCTCGACCATCCGCACGGCGACTCGCCAGTAGGCGGTTCGTCCGCTTCCCGAGATGCTGAGCACCCGGCGATCGACGTTGCTGCCGGTGGCGGGCGGTGGCTCGCGGAGACGGTTGAGCGCACGGTCAGCGATGCGCACCGGCCCGGCGGCGACGAGGAGCGCGACAGCCAGCGCTGCGCCGATGCCGCAGGCGCCGATCGCCCAGCGGGCGAGGCGCGGCGCAAATCTTGCAGTGAGTGCGCCGCCGACTCCGGCGGCGATCGTGAGCAGCACGAGCTCCCACGCGAGACGATGCCCTGCCGCGCGAGCGTCGGCCACGTCGAGGCCGGCCTGCGTTAGCGGCGATCGCTCCGCGAGCACGATCGCGGCGAGTGGCCATGGCGCGATGAGCAGCAGTCCGCCGGCCACCGCGCGCGAGCGCACGACCGTGACGAACACGATCAGGCCGACGGCGAGCGCGAGGTATGAGCCTCGGCTCAGCGTCAGGTAGAGGACGACGACGAGCGGCAAGAGGGCCGCGGCACTGAGCGCCCGGATCGGCCTGCTCGCTCCGACCAGCGCGAAGACGAGCGCGAGGACAAGCCCGATCGCCGCGAGCGAGCCGAGCGCGTTCGCGTAGCCGATCGGCTCGACGAGCCTCGACCCCGAGAGCACGTCCGTGGCGCTTCCCATCCTGCCCTCGATCAGCCGCCTCTCGAGGGCGTAGAGCCCGACTGCGGTGATCCCGCCGGTCATGCCGAGCAGCAAGGCCTGCACGCGTTCCCGTGAGAGCGCGAGGAGCACCGCGCCCGCGCCCGCGAGGTAGACGAGCGTCAACTCGGCCGCGAGAACAGGCTGATCGTCGCCGGGCGACCATGCGGTGGAGGCCAGCGTCCAGATCGCCAGCGCAAGCAGCCCGGCGAGCACGGCTGCGTCGGGTCGCGCGATCGTCGGCCGTTCGCGAAGCAGCACACCGATCAGCGCGATCAGGCCGAGCACGAGCAGCTCGACACCCCATTCCGACGGGAAGTAGCCGCCGCTGCGGAACGCGAGCGCTGCCGGTATCAACCCGGCGGCCACAGCCGTCGCGCTCCGTGCCAGCATCCCGCCACGATACGGCGAGCACTTGCGGGCGCACGTTCGCGTGATCGGGACTGGGGCGAGGAAACCGGGTGCGCACCCCGTATCTGGAGGCGTGCCCGTGCGCGCGCCACACCTTCAGCTCGTCCTGCGAGGGTTCGTCCTTGGCGCGTTCGCGTTCCTGCTGCGCGAGCTCGAGGACGTGGGGGAGGGGCTGCCGTTTGCGTTCGACGAGCACGGCCAAAAGGATGGGCCGGCGCTGTACGAGTACCGCCCGCTCGTGCGCGGCTTCGTCGACGAGCGCTCGGCGCGGCTGCGCGGGCGCGACGACGCTTTGTTCGCGCTCGACGAGCTGCGGCGCGAGCCTGCTGCTGCGATCTTCGCGCGCGCCCACGCGGGGCCGAAGCCGTCCGAGGACGAGGCACTGTTCCGGACGATCCTGCTCGGACTCCTGATCTCGACAGCTGAGGCGTGCGGCGGTTTCGACTGGGACGACACAGCATTCGACCGTGCCTACGCGACGCTCGAGCAGTCGCTGTTCGGCGAGCACCGCACCTACCGGGCCGTCGCGCCGCTCGTCGGTCTATCGGTCGGAACGCAAATCGAGCTTGTTCCCGGACTTCGCGTGCGCGCGTTCGCGGAGGGCGAGCTGGCGCGCCATTGGCCCGAGGCCGCGAGCTTGTTGCCGCGCGACTTCGGACGGGAGGCAGACCGCTACTGCGTGCTCGAACTGCGAGCGAACCTTGGGGTGGGAGAGGAGGCACCGGATGTTGCCGCCGAGATCGCCGATGCCGTGTCGGCGATTCGCCTGGCGACCGCTGCCCCGTTGGCCGCTGGTCCCGTGATCTTCGAGACGCTGGACGGTCGGCCGTTCGGGATCCGCCCGGTGTTGCCGATCGCCGCGACCCAGCCTCCGGGTGAGACCGATCGTCTCGACACGTTCCGCGGAGCTTTGGCCGGCGAGTTGCTGCTGCAGTTGGGTCGCGCTGATGCAGACACAGCGCTCGCGGAGGCGTTGGATCGCTGGGAGCTGTCGCTGTTCCAGAACGAGCCGTTCCGCGGTGAGCAGCTACGAGGTGCGCTGGCGGCACTGCTCGGCGAGACCTGGCCGTTGCGGACACCGGTGCTGGTCGAGACCGACGCGGCGCGACGCGAGAAGCTGCACACCGATCTCGCGGCGCTCGCCACGCGAGGCGAGACGACGGCGGCGGCCGTGGACGCGGTCAGACGAGCGCTCGTCGAGGGACTTCGCCATCGCTCGCGCGATGAGCTGCTCCGTGACCTCGATCGAGAGCTTCTCGGTGTCGGCCGGCCCGGCACGCTCCTGCGCGCGTCGTAGCCCTTCCCGACTCGCGGAGAATCGGCACAGAGTTGGCACGAAGTCGTGCCTGTTGCGCGGCTACCGTCGAGGGATGGACGCGGCAGAGGCGGTTGAGGCAGAGGCGGTGCTCGAACGACTCGCGCGGATCGAAGCCCTCGATCGAGAGGGCGCACCGGCGGGGAGCCTGATCGACGAGTTGCGCGCGCTTATCACCGAGGCGCAGCTCTGGTCGAGGGCGGAAGGAGGTGAGGCAGGGAACGAAGCCGTGTCGCGATTGCAGTCGGCTCTCACTCCGGAAGTCGCGGTGCAGGCGCCAGCTGGCATGATCGCGGTGTGAACCGGGACGGAGCGGTCAGCCACTGGGACGAGATCGTAGGCTCGCGCGCAGAGCGCGGTCATATCGCGGGTACCTGGCGCTCGCTCACCGGCGACAACTCGATCACGGTCGGCGTCAAGCGAATCGAGATCGACCCGGGCATGTGGGCAACACCGCTGCACCTGAGAACTCGGAAGAAGAGATCTTCTACGTGCTCGGCGGCTCCGGGATCTCGATCCAATGGGACGGCGAGACGACCGAGGCGTTCGAGGTCGCGGCGGGCGACTGTCTCGTCCATCTGGCAACCGACTACGCGCACACGCTTCAGGCCGGCACCGACGGGCTCGATGTCCTGGCTTTCGGCGAGCGCCACAACGCGATGGGCTCCGCGTATCTGCCGCGTGCGGGCGTGTCGTGGGGGCTCGGTAAGTGGACGCGTGTCGGCGATCCGGAGGATCACCCGTGGAAACGTGAGGCTGAAGCCGGCGCGCCCGATGTCCCGGAGATATCACCGCGGCCCGAGCGCATCGTCAACAAGTCCGCGGTCGAGCCGTTCCTGTGGGCGAAGACGACTATCCACTCGAGCTGGATCAACATCGCTGACGCCGCCGGCTCCGACCGCACGGGCATGAGCCTCGTCACGGTCGAGCCGGGCATGTACATGGCGCCGCCGCACTGCCACTCCGCGGAGGAGGAGATCTTCGTCGTCCTCGACGGAGAGGGAGAGCTCGAGCTCTGGCCGAGCGCGCGCCGTGGCGGCGAGGTCGAGACGAGGCCAATCCGTGCTGGCCACACCGTCGCCCGTCCGGCCGGAACTCAGCGCCCGCACGCGATTCGAGCCGGCGCCCGGGGAGTCACCGTCCTCGCGTACGGCGCGCGCGACCCGAACGACATCACGTACTACCCGCGCTCCGGCAAGGTCAGCCTGAGCGGCGTCGGCGTCATCGGCCGCATCGAGCAGCTCGACTACGACGATGGCGAGGACTGACCCGTCCGTCGATCTGTTGCAGGAAACCGCCGGACAGTATTGAACGTCAGGCACCATGGGCTTGATGCGTCTACTTCCGCGACCGCACGACCGGTCCGAACCGGAACCGCGTGAACCTGAGATCGTTGCGGAGCCGATGACCCGAGAACCAGCCGAGACGCCCGCAGCCGATGCAGTGGCGCCGATCGTGACCGAAAGCTCCACCGGCGTGCGCATCCTCGTCCTCGCCAACCAGAAGGGCGGCGTCGCGAAGACGACGACGACGCTAAACCTTGGTGTCGCTTTCAGCGAGATGGGCTATCGCGTCCTACTCATCGACCTGGATCCGCAGGGCAACCTGACGATGAGCCAGGGGCTGAACCCGGATTCGATCGAGCGGTCGATGTTCGACGTGCTCGTCCATCGCGTCCCGCTCTCCGACATCATCCATCACCGCGAAGTCGATCTTGCGGTCTCCTCGATCGACCTCGCCGGGGCCGAGCTGGCCCTCGCCGCGATGATGGGTCGAGAGCGTGCGCTCGAGAAGGCGTTCGTCGAGGTGCGCGACAAGTACGACATCATTCTCGTCGACACGCCGCCGTCGCTCGGCCTGCTCACGATCAACGCGTTTGTCGCCGCGACCGGCGTGATCGTCCCCGTGCAGTGCGAATACCTCTCACTGCGCGGCCTCGTGCAGCTCGAGAACACGCTCGCGATGGTGCGCGAGAACCTCAACCCGCGCGTCGCGGTCGAGGGCATCGTCGCGACGATGTTCGACGGTCGCACGCTGCACGCGCGCGAGGCGATCGAGATCCTCGAGGAGAACTTCGGCGACCTCGTCTACAAGACGCGCATCCGCAAAACTATCCGCTACGCCGAAGCGCCCGTGAAGGGCAGTTCGGTGCTGAAGTACGACCCGACCGGTTCTGCCGCCGAGGCGTACCGCGATCTGGCGAAAGAGATCCACAAGAAGGAAGAAGCCCGCAAGAAGGCAGCCGGCCATGGCGCGTAAACGGGCCAGTATGCGCGAAGGGCCGCTCGCCGAGCTGTTCCGCCAGACAGAGGCAGCCAAGCGCACGAGTGGCAACGATCCGTCCTCCGCCGAGCCGCCAGCTGCGCCCGCCGAGCCGGCCCCGGCGAGTCGCGACGAGGTTGTGCTCGAAGCGACCGTCGAGCACGTCTACGACTTCGATTCGCCCACGATCTTGATCCCACCCCCGGCCGCGGTCGTGCCAAAGATCGCGCCAGAGTCTGTAGTCGAGCCAGAGCCTGTAGCCGAAGCGGCGCCTGAGCTCGAGCCGGAACCTGAGCCGGAGCCCGCGCCGCCCACCCCGCGCGAGCGCCCGTACGAGCCGCCAGCAAGTCGTTTCCTGCAGCCGATGCCGGGCTCGGCAGCCCGCCTGGAGATCTCGCAGCACGCGGATGTCACGTCGTATCTCGCGGTGATCCGCGTCGTCGGCGTCGGTGGCGCCGGCCTGAACGCCGTGAACCAGATGATGGACGCCGGCATCGCGCAGGTCGATTTCGTCGCGGTGAACACCGATGCCCAGCAGCTCGCCTTGTGCGATGCGCCGGTGAAGATCCACATCGGCCAGGAGATCACGCAGGGACTCGGCTCGGGCGCCGATCCGGAGACGGGCCGCCGCGCCGCTGAGGAGAGCTACGACGCGATCAAGCAGGCGCTGCGCGGGGCGGACATGGTCTTCGTCACGGCGGGCGAGGGTGGTGGCACCGGAACGGGTGCGGCGCCGGTGGTCGCGCGGATCGCTCGCGAGGTCGGCGCGCTGACGGTCGGCATCGTCACGACCCCGTTCAAGTTCGAAGGAACCCGCAGGCGCCAGTCGGCCGATGCAGGCGTCGAAGCTTTGCGTGCCGCTTGCGACACGACGATCGTGATCCCGAACGACCGACTGCTCGAGGTGCTCGACCGTTCGACCTCGATGCTCGACGCGTTCCGCATCGCCGACGATGTCCTCCGCCAGGGCGTCCAGGGGATCTGCGACCTGATCACGATGCCCGGCCTGATCAACCTCGACTTCGCCGACGTGCGCACCGTGATGTCGAACGCCGGCTCTGCGTTGATGGGTATCGGCTACTCCGAGAGCGACAACCGCGCCCGCGAAGCCGCCGAGCGCGCGCTCAGATCGCCACTCATCGACACCGAGATCGTTGGCGCCAAGGGCATCCTGCTTTCGATCGCCGGCGGTGAAGATCTCACGCTGCTGGAAGTCCACGAGGCAGCCGAGGTTGTGCGCCAGGCCGCGATGGACGAGACCAACATCATCTTCGGCGCCACCATCGACGAGCGCCTGAACGGCCAGGTTTGGGTCACGGTCGTCGCAACGGGTCTTGGTGGTGCGGGGCGCCGTAGGACAATCGTGCCGAGCTTCTCCGACGCCGACGACCGGTCGCGCACGCGCGTCGCCAGCTCGTCCGGCGACGACTCGGAGCTGCCGAGCTTCCTCCGCTAGTAGCGTCTGCGCGCGAGGGCGAGGAGCCCTGCGAGACCGACGCCGATCGACGCGGCGGTAATCCACGAGCTGGAACGCGGTGCCGATCGAGAGGCCGACGGCGCTTGGCATTCCGCCGCGAGAGAGTGCGAAGGCGACGGCCGCTGCTCCGACCTCGACGTTCCCCGGCATGACGGCGAACGTCCCGGCGACCTCGACGGCGGCAAGAGTCGTGACTGCGACGCCGAGAGGATGCACGACGCCGAACGCACACGTGATCGTCGCAGCCGCAGTCAGGCGCGCGGCGGTCGCGAGCCCGATCCAGGCTCCGACGCGTAGGCAGCCGAGTCGTCGGCGAAACGCGATCGCCAGCACCAGCTCTGCGGTCGAGAGAGCGAGAACCGCGGGCACGGGAAACGGCAGAGAGGCATGGCCGAGGCCGACAGCGACAACTACGCCAACACAGACAAGCCGGGCAGCGCCGATTGCCGCAACCGTCGCCGCGACGCTCGCCACCGAACCGGGGGCGCCCGCCGCCTTCCCGTAGAGCGCGAGCCGCGTGCAACCATCGATGCCAGCCGGGGTGACGGAACTGACGAGCGAGCCGATGCTCTAGCGGACGATCGCGTCGCGTAGGGTCAGCTCGCGCCCATGCGATACGAGCTCGGCGCGCCACGCGCATCCGCCGTATACGGCCGCAAGCAAGTGGCTCAACACGATCTCCCTCGCGTCTTCGGGATTGCGGCAAGATTCCCCGGCCACCGCTTTGCGTTGACACCGCCTGGTCACCGCATCGCCACAGTCTCGCGCCGTGGAAGCCGCGAAGTAGGCTCCTCCGCGTGAAAGGGGCAATCGCTGCCGGGCATCCGCTGACGGCGAAGGCAGGCGCTCGCGTGCTCGCTGCGGGCGGCAACGCAGTCGACGCGCTGGTCGCGGCCGCGCTCGCCGCCTTCGTCACCGAGGGGCCGCTGACCGGGCCGACCGGCGGTGGCTTCCTCCTCGTCCACGTCGGCGGCGTGACCACGATGCTCGACTGCTTCTTCGCTGTTCCGAGCGTCCGTCTCGGCGAGATAGACGAGGTCGTCATCGACTTCGCGGACGCATCGACGCAGACATTCCACGTCGGCGAAGGCTCGGTCGCGGTGCCGGGGCTGCTCCATGGGCTGACTGAGACGGCGCGGCGCTTCGGCTCGCGCGCGTGGGCTGATCTCGTCGAGCCCGCTCTCGAGCTCGCGCGAGTCGGCGTCGACCCGACCCCGGAGCAGGCGTTCCTGCACGAGATCCTCGTTCCGATCCTGCAGCGCAGCGACGCGGGTCGCGCTGTCTACGGCGACGCGACACGGGTCGACACGAGCGGGCTCGTTCCGACGCTCGAGGCGATTCGCGACCGTGGATCGGCGGTTGCCGCGGAGCTGCTCCCAGAGCTCGCCGCCGACCTCGCTGCGTACGAGCCGCGCGAGCTCGAGCCGCGTCGCACGCGCTTTCGCGACGCCGATGTGCGCACCGTCCCGAGTCCGTCGAAGGGCGGTGCGATCGTTGCCGAGATCCTGCGCCTGCTCGATTCGCGCGAGCCGGCCGGCCTTGAGGCGCTCGCCGCGGCGGTCGGCCAGGCCTATGCCGGTCCCGTCTCGCCGACGCGCATCACCGGCACGACCCACATCTCGGTCGTCGACGCAGCCGGCAACGCGGCGGCGCTGTCGTCGACGCTCGGCTCGGGCTCGGGGGTGTTCCGCGGCGGCTCGCAGCTGAACAACATGCTCGGCGAGCTGGATGTGATCGGTGACCTCGAGCAGACCCCAGGCACCAGGCTGCCGAGCATGATGACGCCGACGCTCGTTCTTGCCGACGGCCGTCCACGTCTTGTGATCGGTAGCGCGGGCTCCGTGCGGCTGGCGGGCGCGATCGCCCAGGTTGCCTACCGTGTCGTCGGAACGGGGCAGCCCGTTGCCGAGGCGATCGCCGCGCCGCGCGTGCACGTTGAGGGCAGGGTCGAAGGCGGGGTCGAGGGCGGCGTCGCGCACGTCGAAGGCGGCTGGGCGGACGACGAGATCGAGCAGCTCGAGCGGTCGGGCGCGTGGGAGGTCGTCCGCTGGGCCGGCCGCAATCTGTTCTTCGGCGGCGTCTCGGCGGTCGAGACGACGGCCGACGGCTCGCTCGCGGCCGCCGGCGATCCGCGGCGCGGCGGACGCGGGATGGTCGTCGCGTGATCCACATCCGTCAGGCCGAGCCGGGCGACGCGGCTGCGCTGTGCGGGCTCTCGGCGGCGATCGGCAGGGAGGAGGGTGCTTGGCTGCTGACGACCGAGATGTGGAGGAGCGTTTCGGACGAGCGGCGCTACCTGCGTTCGGTGCGCCGCCACCCCGACGCCGCGGTCTATGCCGTCGTCGACGGCGACGTGATCATCGGCCGGCTTTCACTTGCGCGCGATTCGCATTCGGCGAGCCGGCACGTCGCCGATCTCGGGCTGATGGTCGCCGCCGCGTATCGCCGCCGCGGCATCGGGCGTGCGCTACTCGAGCAGGCGGTCGCGTGGGCGCGCACGGCAGACGTGCGCAAGCTGGAGCTGCACGTCTTCCCATGGAACGAGCCGGCGATCGCGCTCTATGAGGCGTTTGGCTTCGCGCGCGAAGGCGTCCGAACAGGCCACTATCTGCGGGACGGCACCGAGGTCGACGCGATCCTCATGGCGTATCGCGTGTCCTAGAGTTCGCGAGGAATCATGAAGTGAACGATCACGGCGCACTCCGGGTCAAGAGCGATCCAGTGAGAGTCGGTCTCCAGCGTCACGAGCGCGCCGGTCGGCAGCTTTTCGGAGACGCGGTCGCGCTCCGGGGACGGCTGCGCGAGCATCAGGCAGAGGTCGGCGAGGCCCGGGTTGTGGCCGACGAGCATGACATCGCCGACGTCGTCAGATAGCCGCCGGAGTCGCGCCGCAAGAGAGTCGCCCGATACCGCGTAGAGGCCGTCTTCGATCTCGATCCGCGGCGAGCCGAGAGCGTCGCGCACGCCGGCGAGCGTCTCCTGAGCCCGCGCAGCACTCGAACAGAGGACAAGCTCCGGCCGAACATCGCTCTCGCGAATCCACTGAGCGATCCGGGCGGCGCCCTTCACCCCGCGAGGCGCGAGTGGCCGCTCGAAGTCGCCAAGCGTCGAATCGTGCCAACTCGACTTCGCGTGCCGCACGAGGTGAATCCGCCTGCTCATCCGGCGTACCGTAGTCTCGCGACCGTGATCGCCAGCGAGTCGTTTGTCGTCGTCGACTGGACCGACCCAGGGACGCATCCCGGTCGGCCGATCGCCGGACTGCATGTGCATCGCTCGGACGACGAGGCGTGGATCGTCCTCGAGGGGCAGCTCGGGTTCCAGGTCGGCGACAAAGAGCGCGAGGTCGCGGGCGGCGAGTCGCTGCTTGTCGCGAGGGGAACGCCGCACTCGTACTGGAACGCGGCGCCGAAGCCAGCCCGCTTCATCCTCGTGATGACGCCGCGCATCCACCAGCTAATCGAGGCGCTCCACGCCGGCGATCGCACGGACTTCGCGGCGATCTTCGAAGAGCACGACTCCGAACTGCTCACCTAAGCGAGGAAGCGCGCCCAGTCGTTGCCTTCCGCGACTCGCTTGATCGTGTCGTTGCGGGTCACCAGGAAGCGGCGCAGATGCGGCAACAGCACGAGCGCGTCGAAGAGTGGGAACATCGCAACCGCGAACGCATCGACCATCAGCGTCCCGTCGTCGCGCGGCTCGAAGACGTGGTCGTGGCGCATGTGGCGGAACGGCCCGCGGGTCATCTCGTCGCGGAAGTGGCGCGGCCGATCGGCCGCCGTGATCTCCACCGATAGTCGCTTGCGGAACCCGAGATGACGCGCTTCCCACGTGACCCAGTCGCCAGCTTCGAACAGCCCCGTCTCGCGGCCACTAACAACGCGCTCTCCGGTTTCCGCGGTCGACTCGAGGTGCAGCAGGACGCTAAGCGAGAGGTCGAAGCAGCGTTCGGCCGGCGCCGCGATGAATGTCTCGAGCCGGATCAGGCCCATGGAATTGAGTATGGATGACGCGCTACAGTCGGGCCGCCGTCGCCACGCTCGAGAGGAGTCGTCATGCCCGAGAGGTCGTCGTACGTCGCCGGAACACCGTGTTGGGTCGATGTCTCGACGAACGATCTCGATGCGACAGTCGTGTTCTACACGGCGCTGTTCGGCTGGGAAGCGGTGCTCTCGACGCAGCCCGAGGCTGGTGGCTACACGCTCTTCACTAAGGACGGCAAGCACGTGGCAGCTGCGGGACCGAACATGGGTGGCGGGCCGCCGATGTGGAATACGTACATCGCATCCGACGATGTCGACGCGACTTCGGCAAAGATCACCGCGGCTGGCGGATCGCTGGTGATGGAACCGTTCGACGTGACGGACGGCTCATTCGGCGTCTGGCAGGCCGGGACGCACGGCGGAGCCTTA